>JBAIYS010000014.1 GCA_036763105.1 Peptococcaceae bacterium 1198_IL3148
CCAGTGTGGCCGTTCACCCTCTCAGGCCGGCTACCCATCGTCGCCTTGGTAGGCCTTTACCCCACCAACTAGCTAATGGGACGCGGATTCATCTATTAGCGGAAAACCTTTTAATTTCTCTCCATGCGGAGAAAAATGTTATCCGGTATTAGCTCCGGTTTCCCGGAGTTATCCCAGGCTAATAGGCAGATTGTCCACGCGTTACTCACCCGTCCGCCACTAAGTTTAATTAAAAGTAAACTTTCAATTAAACCCCGTTCGACTTGCATGTGTTAGGCATGCCGCCAGCGTTCGTCCTGAGCCAGGATCAAACTCTCCATAAAATATTTTTATGAATAAGCTGATTTAGCTCATTATTATCAACGTTTTGCATGTGTTGCTTTATTTAGGCTCAATAAATTGAGCCTCTACAACATCCATCTCTTACTGTTTAGTTTTCAAGGATCTGTTTGCTTGTTTACTTGCCTTCGCCTCATCAGCGACGAGATTTAGTTTACCACTCAATCAAATCTGTGTCAACGGTATTTTAAAATTATTTTTTAATATTTTTTTAACCCTTAGCAAATAATAAAGGGCCCAAAATTGAGCCCTTTATTATTTGCTTTATTGGTCTTCTACCCGTGGTTCCACATGAAATCTGGCCATCGCCACCACTTGATCTCCCGTTGTCAATCTCATTAAAGTCACTCCTTGGGTGGATCGGCCCATCACTGAAATATATTTGGTTTCTAGCCTAATGATTACTCCATCACCGCTAACCAATAATATTTCTTCATCATCTCTAACAATTTGCAGTGCCACCGCTTTACCATTGCGGTCAGTGTTTTTAATGTTGATTATCCCTTTTCCGCCCCGGGTTTGTTTCCTGTATTCCTCTATGGGGGTGCGTTTACCATAACCATTGGCGGTCACCACAAGCATATAGCTGTTCTCTCTAATCTTGTCCATGCCAATAACCAGGTCACCGTCACTTAAAGAAATTCCCTTTACTCCCCGGGATACTCTGCCCATCGCTCTAACATCGGATTCAGAAAATCTAATTGCTAACCCATTTTGAGTTCCCAAAATAATCTCTTCATTTCCATGGGTGAGTAAAACATTAACCAAATGATCATTTTCATCCAGTTTAATGGCAATGATGCCATCTCTCCGGGATGTATCATATTCCACCAGGCTAGTCTTTTTAACTACCCCATGACTGGTGGCCATAAACAAATAATGTTCATCATCAAAGCGTTTAATAGGTATCACTGCATTGATACGTTCATCACTGTCGATATAGATTAGGTTGACAATGGCAGTTCCTTTAGCCTGTCGCCCTGACTCTGGGATCTCATGGGCGCGTAAACGATACACTTTTCCTTTATTGGTAAAGAATAATATGTAATGGTGAGTTGTGGTGGCGAACACATGGGCCACCGCATCTTCATCCTTAGTGCCCATTCCGGTTATACCCCGTCCACCCCTTCTTTGGCTGCGGTATGTGTCCAGTGGCATCCGTTTGATATAACCATAATTGGTTAGAGTTATTACCACGTCTTCCTTAGGAATAAGATCAATATCCGCTATTTCTTCTTCTTCACCAGTAATGGTAGAGCGTCTGTCATCGTTAAATTTTTTCTTTATCTCTGCCAGCTCATCTTTAATAATTCCTAATATCAATTTTTCATCTGCCAATACAGATTTTAAATATGCTATTTTTTCCATTAATTCTTGGTATTCGTTTTCCAGTTTTTCAATTTCTAAACCGGTTAAGCTGCGCAGTCTCATTTCAACTATAGCTTCAGATTGTTTCTCACTGAGTTCAAATCTTTTGATTAATCTCTCTTTAGCTTCTGCTGTGTTTTTAGAGCTTCTAATGATTTGCACCACTTCGTCAATGTTATTTACAGCTATCCGCAAGCCTTCAACGATATGAGCCCTGGCTTCGGCTTTATCCAGCTCATACTTAGTTCGTCTAGTGATAACATCCTTTTGATGTTCTAGATAGTAGAATAGCACTTCCTTCAGGTTCAATACTTTCGGTTGACCATCCACCAAGGCCAACATAATTACACCAAAGCTATCTTGCAGTTGAGTATGTTTGTACAGCTGGTTTAACAATACCTTAGCATTTACATCTCTTCTAAGTTCAATTACCACCCGCATACCAGTCCGGTCTGATTCATCCCTTAGGTCAGTAATACCATCTACTTTTTTCTCTCGCACCAGTTCGGCAATTTTTTCCACCAACCGGGCTTTGTTCACCTGATATGGTAATTCAGTAACAATAATGGCTTGTTTACCTTTACCTATATCTTCAATGGTTGTTTTAGCCCTAACTTTAATTGATCCGCGGCCAGTTCGGTAGGCCGATTTAATTCCCCTAGTGCCCAAAATCAACGCACCGGTGGGAAAATCTGGGCCTTTAATCACAGTCATTAAATCTTCCACTGTGGTGTCTGGGTTTTCAATCAATAAGTTAACACCATCTATTACCTCCCCCAAGTTATGGGGTGGAATATTGGTGGCCATACCCACAGCAATCCCCGCAGAACCGTTTACCAGCAAATTTGGTAGTTTTGATGGCAACACAACCGGTTCTTTAGTTCTTTCATCGTAGTTAGGCGTATAATCCACAGTGTTTTTTTCGATATCCCTGAGTAATTCCAGCGTTATTTTAGATAGACGCGCTTCGGTGTAACGCATTGCCGCTGCAGAATCTCCGTCCACCGAACCAAAGTTACCATGTCCATCTACTAAGGGGTAGCGAATTGAAAAATCCTGGGCCAATCTTACTAAAGCGTCATAGATGGATGCATCACCATGGGGGTGAAAGTCAGCCATTACTCTACCAACGATGTTAGCACACTTACGATAACCTTTATCTGGAGTTAAGCCCAGTTCATGCATACTATATAAAATTCGTCGGTGTACTGGCTTTAACCCATCCCTAACATCTGGTAATGCTCTGCCAACAATAACGCTCATGGCATAATCAAGATATGATTGACGCATTTCTTTGCCAATATCAATCGGTACTAATTTTCCAGTTAAATCGGGCATCTTTTCACCTCATAATAATTAAACATCTAAGTTTCTTACATATTTTGCGTTTTCATGAATAAAATCTCGTCTAGGCTCAACCTTGTCCCCCATTAACATGGTAAACAATTCATCGGCTTCCACCGCATCATTTAAATCAACCTGTAACAGTGTCCTGGTATCAGGGTTCATTGTGGTATCCCACAATTGATCTGCGTTCATTTCACCTAAACCTTTATAACGCTGAATGGCTACTTTATCACGCCCAAGCCGTTTAAGTAGTTGCTCCAATTCATTATCGCTGTAAGCATAGGTTTCAGATTTACCCTTGGTCACTTTATACAAAGGTGGTTGGGCAACAAATAAGTAACCGGCTTCAATAATTGGACGCATAAAACGATAAAAGAAAGTTAGTAAAAGCGTTCTGATATGGGCACCATCCACGTCGGCATCAGTCATAATAATAACTTTGTGGTATCTAGCCTTAGATAAATCAAAATCTTCACTAATACCAGTGCCCAGCGCAGTAATCATTGCTCTAATTTCTGCATTGCCAAGAATTTTATCTAGCCGTGATTTTTCCACGTTAAGGATTTTACCTCTCAACGGTAGAATTGCTTGAAACCTGCGATCACGGCCTTGCTTTGCAGAACCACCGGCAGAGTCACCCTCTACAATGTACATTTCACATATTGAGGGATCCTTATCTGAACAGTCGGCCAGTTTGCCCGGCAATGAGTTACTCTCCAACGCACCTTTTCTTCTGGTTAATTCCCTTGCCTTACGGGCAGCCTCTCTGGCCCTAGAGGCTGCCACCGATTTTTCAATTACTTTTTTGGCAGCGGTGGGGTTTTCTTCAAGAAAAGTAGACAAACTTTCCGCCACCACCGAGTCCACAATTCCTCTGACTTCACTGTTGCCCAGTTTAGACTTAGTTTGACCTTCAAATTGTGGCTCTGGAACTTTAACACTGACCACGGCGGTCATGCCTTCTCGAATATCTTCACCCATCAAATTACTTTGATTGTTTTTCAATATATTGTGTTTTCTAGCATAATCGTTAATTACCCTGGTCAGGGCAGTTTTTAATCCCACTTCATGGGTTCCACCATCTATAGTTCTGATATTATTGGCATAGGACAGTAAATTTTCGTTATAGCCATCATTGTACTGGATGGCCACTTCCACTAAAACTTGATCTTTAACGCCATAAAAATAAATTGGTGTGCTGTTAATGGTGGTTTTGTTTTTGTTTAGGTGTTTAACAAAATCATTTATACCACCATCATGAAGATATATTTCTTCTTTGTCTTGGCGTTTGTCAGTTAAAGTTATCTTTATACCACGATTTAAATAAGATAACTCACGCAACCGTTGGGCTAAAATATCAAAACTGAACTCCAATTCCTCAAATATCTCACCGTCTGGGCTAAAGGTGACAATGGTTCCGGTTTTATCAGTATCGCCGACAATTTGTAAATCCGTTACCGGTTTGCCCCTTTCGTACCTTTGCCTGTGTATTTTTCCGTTGCGATGAACTTCAACAACCAGCCATTCCGAAAGGGCGTTTACCACAGATACACCAACACCATGTAAACCGCCGGATACCTTATAACCACCGCCACCAAACTTACCACCGGCGTGCAGAACGGTTAAAGCAACCTCGACTGCAGGCCGGCCCATTTTAGGGTGAATTTCCACTGGAATTCCACGACCATTATCGCGCACAGTAATGCTGTTATCTTCGTTTACCACCACTAAAATATTGTCACAATAACCAGCTAACGCTTCGTCAATGCTATTATCAACGACCTCATATACCAAATGATGCAGACCCCTGGCACTGGTACTACCAATGTACATACCCGGTCTGCGTCTTACCGCCTCTAAACCCTCTAATACCTGTATTTCTTCTGCCCCATATTTGGCATTTAATTGTTCCGCCATGAGTGACCTCCATAATTTAACATTCAGTACCATATTATACCATAAAGCGACTTTTCTCTCAAGTTTTAGCCCCTTCAATAAAAATAACCGTGAATTACACGGTTTTTATATCATGACTAAAGCTAATCATCGATTGCTATAACACTGTTGGATCGTTTCTTTAAAGTATTACATGATATTGGAGATAAATATATTTCTTTATTAGTAATAATAAACGATTTTACATCTTTATCGCTAGCAATATTTTTAATAAACTCCTCATCCTTGGCAATTTCTAGAAATTCATTAGTTGCAGTGGCTTGCTTGGTTCTGCTATCTAAAATGGCAATAATATCTTTTTTCAGAACCATGACATCGCCGCCTAAATGTAGAAACATTAACTAACCTCCCCATATAATTAAGTACTAATCACTCCATCACTCACTTGATATACTTTGTAATCGCTGGCTAAATTAATGTTGGTGGCCAGTTGACTTGTGGTAATAAAGGTTTGAATACCTTGTTGCACCTTTGACAATAACATCTCTTGCCTAAACCTATCTAATTCAAATAACACATCATCCAACAAAAGTATCGGCTCTGTGTGCTGCTCTTCTGCCCATAAAGAAACCTGAGCCATTTTTAAGCTTAATACCACAGTACGTTGTTGTCCTTGGGAACCATAGTTTCTAGCATCTTTACCATTAATAAAAAAAACAATGTCATCACGGTGGGGCCCAAATAAGGTTTGACATTTATTAACTTCTTCGCTTCTGGTATTTCTAAGTAATTGGTAAAATTTATTTTTTATCTGTATTTCATCCAACGGTGGCTCAATTTTAAGCGAAGATAGGTATCTAATTTCCAAATTTTCTTTGCCATTGGTCATTACACGATACCATTTGATAATGTGAGGTGCCATTTTCTTTAAAATGGCTAATCTGTCTAACAACACCCTGGTTCCAAGTTCCACCAATTGTTGATTCCAAAGTTCTAACATGTCCAGCGATTCTTTTTTAAATCTTATACTTTTTAATAAACGATTACGGTGAGATATCACTTTGTTATATTGTTGAATATGATATATGTACCCAGGGGTAAAGGGTCCAATTTCTTGATCTAAAAATTTTCTGCGAATTTGAGGAGAACTTTTAACTAAAGCAAGGTCATCCGGAGTAAATAATACCACACCCGAATGACCTAATTCTTTTTTTTTCTTCTCTACGCCATTAATAAAAAATTTTTTTTGCCCGCTGTCATTGATGGCCACTGTTTGTTTCCACTGATGTTGGTTGTTATTGATAATTGCTATCACATTACTGTAATCACTTTGCCAGTTTATTAGTTCTTTATCCTTGGCTGCCCGAAAGGAAAAACCATTTAAATTAAAATATATCGCTTCTAACAAATTGGTTTTTCCTTGGGCATTTTGACCAGTGATGATATTTAAACCCGGGCTTGGCGTTATTTCAAAATTATTATAATTTCTAAACATCTCTGCCCTGATTTTTAATATTTTCAATCAGGAACACCTCTAAATAACTACTTTAAATTTACCGATACCGTCTACTTCCACAATATCACCGGGCAAAATCTTTTTACCGCGTCGGTTTTCTATTGATCCATTTACTTTTACTTGATTAGATTGAATTAAAACTTTACTTTGTCCACCAGTGCTGGTTATACCTGCCCATTTTAAAAACTGATCCAGTTTGATGTTATCTTTGATTGCTATTTCTTTAATCAAGTATGTTTCACCTCTTATACTGTACGAACAGGTAGAATTAAAGCCAAATAATTATCTTCTTCAACTGGTTTTATCACTCCGGGACTGAGGGGACCATTAAGCTCAAAATATATTTCTTCCTTGCCGATTGCCCTTAAAACATCTGTGAGATAGCTGGCATTAAAAGCTATCTGCATCGGTTCTCCCTCCAGGTAACTGTTTACCTCTTCATGGATACCGCCAATCTCTGTATTCGCTGTAATTAAAAGTAAATCCTGCTGACAACTTAATTTTATCGTTTGTTTGCCACTGGCGGTCAATAGAGCAGCTCTTTCAGTGGATTCAAGTAGATCTTTAACCCGAACCCTTAATCTGGATTTATAGTTTTTGGGTACCACTTGATCATAGGCCGGAAATTGACCTTCTATCAGCCTGGATACCAGTACTGTATCCTTAAGGGTAAATAAAGCTTGGTTACCACCGAGGGTGATTTTTACCGATTCGTCACTATTTCCCATGATGCGTACCAGTTCGCTTAGTGTTCTTCCTGGAATAATCACTTTGCTATCGGGAGTGTCACCATTTAAAATCTGCTTTCTTAAAGCTAAACGGTGTGTATCGGTGGCCACCAATGATAAATTGTTGTTTTTGATTTCAAAAAGTATGCCAGTGAAGACCGGTCTATTTTCGTCAGTGCTGGCAGCAAATAATACTTGCCTTAACATTTCCTTTAGTGCTGGTGCTGCGATTTCAATAGAAACATCATTTTCCACTGTGGGGAATGAAGGATAATCTTCAGCATTTATGCCATGTAAATTAACTTCAGAATTGCTGTATTTTAAAAGAATTGTATTATTACTATCATCGGTTATCAAATCTATTGGCACATCTGGTAATTTACGGACAATATCAGTTATGTATCTGGCAGGAATCACAACCGAGCCTGATTCTATAGTTGTAACCGGTACATAACATTCTATACCTATTTCTAAGTCGGTGGCAGTTACTTTCAAAGTGTCATTATCAGCGTGAAACATAATACCCGATAATATCGGTAATGGGTTCTTGGGAGAAACTGCTCTTTGAACCATTTGGACACCATACAATAAATTATTTTTAGTGGTATTTATTCTCATAAGCAATCCCCTTATTAAGAGTATTTTTATTGTAGTAGTAGTAGTAGTGGCTGTGAATTTGTTGATATCGTTAAAAATCTCATACGCCCCAAGGCTGTTGTAGTGTTAGTAATAATGGTGATATTTTTTTAGTTACTATTAGTAAAAATTAGGCCTTGTGGTCATAAAAATGTTAAATCCCCAGGCTTCTCCACAATTTGTTAACCGTCGGTGTTGATAGCATGAATAACTATCTTTAACCCTTGATTTTTTTGATTAGATTTTTAATATTGTTTTGCAACTCAATATCTTCTTCCATATCTTTATTAATCTTTTCACAGGCGTGCAAAACCGTTGTGTGATCCCGGCCGCCAAACTCATCCCCTATTTTAGGTAAAGAAAGGTCTGTCAGTTCCCGGGCTAAATACATGGCAATTTGCCTCGGAAAGGCTATTGCTCTGGTTCTTTTTTTAGCCTTCAAATCATCAAATTTAATTTTATAGGTTTCGGCTACCACCCTTTGAATTAAATTGACGGTAATTACCTTCGGTTTGCTGGGGGGTAAAATATCCTTTAATACTTCGGCTGCCATTTCTGGCGTTATTGCTCTATTGGTTAAAGATGAATAGGCCACTATTCTAATCAGCGCACCCTCTAATTCCCGAATGTTAGAATTAATTTTATCGGCAATATAGTTAATGGTTTCATCCGGAACTTCCAAACCTTCCTGCTGTGCTTTTTTGCGTAAAATCGCAATTCTGGTTTCAAAATCAGGGGCTTGAATGTCAGTAATTAAGCCCCATTCAAATCTAGAACGCAGACGGTCTTCAAGGGTGGGAATACTTTTTGGTGGTCGGTCGCTGCTGATAATGATTTGCTTATTTGCTTCATATAAAGTGTTAAAAGTATGGAAAAATTCCTCTTGGGTACTTTCTTTACCCGCTAAAAATTGAATATCGTCTATAAGCAGAACATCAATTTTTCTATATTTATTCCTAAATGCTGCCGGATTATCGTCCCGAATGGAGTTAATCAACTCATTGGTAAATTTTTCAGAAGTAACATAGGATATTTTTAAATTGGCATTATTTTGATCTATATAATGACCAATGGCATGCATCAGGTGAGTTTTTCCTAAACCCACCCCGCCGTAAATAAATAATGGGTTGTAAGCTTTAGCCGGGGTTTCAGCAACGGCTAACGATGCCGCATGGGCAAAGCGGTTGTTATTACCCACCACAAAGGTATCAAAAGTATATTTTGGGTTTAGTGGACTGGTTTCAAAATCCACCGAAATGTTAGTACTTTTTTCCACAGGTTGTGGAGTACTGATAAATTCCATCGGTACTTCGCTGGCTAGTATTAGCTGAACATTAATGTCTTTTTGTAGCACTTCTTCAAAGGCTTGTTTGATTAAAGGAGTATATCTTTCATCTAACCAGTCCTTTGAGAAATGGTTGGGGACTTCGATCATAATGCTACCGTTAAACAAACCTAAAGGGGTAAGGGAAGTTACCCAGGTCTCATAGGAATTTTTACTCAATCTCTTTTCTAATAAAGAGAGTACATGATTCCAGCTTTCCACAACTTCATATTTCAGCATGGTTACCTCCGTGGACTACTTAATGTGAATAACTTATTATTAAACAACCTGCGCTAACACCATAAGAAACGCGAAAAAAGCCTCAAAAACTGAGGCGAAGTAAAGAAGCAATCAACAAAGTTATGCACAAAATTATTCACAGGTTGTTGATAAAATAAATTTAATATATGTGAATAAATAAATAATAACAAAACTGTCTTTAGTTATCAACAGGTTTTCTAAAATGGACAAAAAGTTATGCACAAGCGATAGATTTCTTGACGGGAAATGCTTATCAATATATAATTGAAATGTATGTCTGTAAAGTAATTGTTTTTGACAGCTGATAACATTAAAGGGGGTGTAGATATATATGAAACGCACTTATCAACCAAAGAAACGTAAACGCCAAAAATTGCATGGTTTCTTAAAGCGCATGTCCACAAAATCCGGACGGAATGTTCTGAAGCGGAGAAGACTGAAGTCTAGAAAAAGGTTATCAGCCTAAGGCTGTATAGGTGATAACGCAAATGGTTATTATAATTAAAAAATCCTTTATAATAGTTGGTATAAATGGGTAACAATAAAAAGACTTTTGTCAGTCTGAAAAAAAATACCGAGTTCCGAAAAATATACAATGCTGGTTCATCTGCCGCTGATAGATTTTTAGTTATCTATAAGTTAAAGTCCATTGGCGGTGAACCACGCATTGGATTTAGCATTAGCAAAAAATTTGGCAAGGCTGTTAAAAGGAATCGGACTAAAAGAATATTGCGTGAAATTTGCAGATTAAATTTGGATCGTTTTGAAAAAGGATTTAATTACATCATAATTGTTAGGATGGCCGCTCAGAACTGTGATTATAAAGCTTTAGAAAAAAGCGTGTTTAGGATATTGGAAAAGTTAAAAAATTGAGGCGATGAAAATTGTTAAAAAGAGCGGTGTTGATGTGTCTTTATTTTTATCAAAAAGTAATTTCTCCTTTAAAGCCACGAACATGCAGATTTTACCCCACTTGTTCGGAATATTCAATACAAGCAATAAAAAAATATGGTGTTAATAGGGGCTTATGGTTAACACTAAAGCGATTGTTAAAATGCCATCCTTTTCATCCTGGTGGTTACGACCCCGTGTGATTGGTGTGGATTTTTAGAGGAGGCGTACAAATTTGTGGGCTACACTGGTTAATGGAATGAGAACTGTAATAGATTCATTATACGCACTAACGGGAACAATTGGAATTCCCAGTTATGCGTTGGCTATTATTTTGCTGACAATTATTATTAAAATGGCTTTGTATCCGTTAAGCAAAAAACAAATGGTGTCAATGAAGATGATGCAGGAATTGGCACCGAAGATAAAGCAAATTCAAGATAAGTATAAAAATAAAGACCCGCAAAAGATGCAGCAAAAGGTTATGGAACTTTACCGTGAACATAATGTCAACCCGATGTCCGGTTGTCTACCTATTTTAGTACAAATGCCAATTTTAATAGCGTTGTACCGGGCACTTTTGGATTATGATTTTATTAATAAACAAGATGCCTACCTGTTTGGAATTTACCTGGCAGAGAAGGATCCAACTTTTATTTTAGCAATCTTGGCTGCAGTTTCTACATTTATACAATCTAAACTAACATCTAACACACAGGATCAGACACAAAAAACAATGCTGTACATGATGCCGTTATTTATTGGTTGGATAGCTGCAACTGTTCCTGCTGGTTTAGCGTTGTACTGGGTTGTGTTTAACATTGTTGGTACTCTTCAGCAATATTATATTAATAGACAGGTCTTGGCTACAGATAAGGAGGTAGCTAAGCAATGAGAATATTAGAATCAACTGGTAAAACCGTTGAGGACGCGTTAAATTCTGCTTTGCTTAAACTGGAAGTATCCCTTGAAGATGTGGAGTATGAAGTACTAGAACAGGCAAGTAAAGGTTTTTTAGGTATATTTGGCGGTAAAGAAGCTAGAATTAAAGTAATTGTTAAGGAAAATCCGGTCAATAAAACCACTAAGTTATTAAGAAAAATTGTACTAGCTATGGAACTGCCTGTGGAATTTCAAGTGGAAAATGATGGACAGGTAATTAAGGTTAACATGCAAGGCGATGACTTAGGTGTATTGATCGGTCGCCGCGGGGAAACTCTAGATGCCCTTCAGTATTTAATTAACTTAGCTGTTAATAAAGATTTAGAAAAAAGATATAAAATTATTTTAGATGTGGAAGGTTATCGCAAACGGAGAGAAGAAACTTTATACAGTTTAGCTGCAAAATTAGCAGATAAAGCCAAAAGACGTGGTAAAAGCATTGTACTTGAGCCCATGAATGCACACGAAAGACGTATCATCCACACCGCTTTACAGACCAGAGATGATATTTATACCTTTAGTGAAGGTGAAGAGCCCTACAGAAAAATCGTTATTGCACCCAAAAATAGAAGTATGATAAAAACCCAGCAGCAGTAAATGTTGCTGGGTTTTTTAGGAACAATAATAACAATATTCAATCATTAGGAGGCTTTAAGTTGCTGGACGATACTATTGCTGCGATAGCTACTCCCCTGGGCGAAGGTGGAATCGGTATTGTAAGAATCAGTGGTTCTGAATCGATAGAAATAGCTAAAAAAATATTTAAGCCCAAATACAATAATAATTGGCATCAGGGACCAGGTTTCCGTGTGGTTTACGGGCATGTGATTGATAAAAATAACCAACAGCCCATAGATGAAGTGCTACTGACCATTATGCGGGGACCCAAAAGTTTTACCGGTGAAGATGTTATTGAAATTAATTGTCATGGCGGCATTTTGCCCCTGCGGAAGATACTCAATATTGTACTAAAAAACGGTGCAGTTTTGGCGGAACCGGGTGAATTTAGCAAGAGGGCCTTTTTAAATGGTAGGTTGGATTTAGCCCAGGCCGAATCAATCATCAATATTATTAGGTCTAAAACCGAAAAGGCGTTGGAAATATCCATGGGCCAATTACAGGGCCGTTTGTCTACCCAAATTAATATATTACAAAATGATTTGCTGGGTATTTTGGCGCAAATAGAGGCAAAAATAGATTTTCCTGAGGATGATATTGACGAAGTAACCTTAGAAGATGTGGTGCAAAAATGTAGTAATATCAAGGACGATTTAAACAAGCTGATAGCCAGCGCCGATAACGGCAAAATATATCAAGAGGGTGTTAAAACGGTAATTGTTGGTAAGCCCAATGTTGGTAAATCCTCGATACTTAACGCTTTAACCAAAGAAAATAGAGCGATTGTAACAGAAATCCCGGGAACCACTAGGGATATTATCGAAGAAATTATCAATATTAACGGTATACCGTTAAAAATTATTGATACCGCTGGATTAAGGGAAACCGATGATTTGGTGGAAAGAATCGGTGTAGAGCGTTCCCGGGAATTGATTAATGAAGCTGATTTAATTTTATTTGTGGTTGATGCTTCCTTAGGCCTTAAAGAAGAAGACTACGAAATAATCAAGTTAATTGAAAATAAAAAAATCATGGTGATAATTAATAAGATAGATGTTAAAGATGTTAAAATTGATCGGAATCAGATAAGTAAACTTTTGCCCGGACCGATAATTGAAATATCAGCTTTGTACGCCCAGGGCCTAGAGTGTTTGGAACAACAAATTGCGGAATTAATATTGGGTGGACAAATCACAGTGGACGATCAAGTTTTGGTCACCAGCGCCAGACATAAGCAGGCGTTAGAAAAGGCCCGGGATCATGTACAAGAAATAATTAACGGTATTAAAGCAGATGTGCCGGGGGACATTGTGTCAATTGATGTTAAAAGTGCGTGGGAAGCTTTAGGAGAAATTACCGGAACAACTGTGGGAGAAGATTTAGTAGACAAAATATTTAAAGACTTTTGCATTGGTAAATGAGGTGCTGTAATTGCGTTATTTTGCAGGAAATTTTGATGTCATAGTGGTGGGTGCAGGCCACGCTGGTTGTGAAGCGGCATTGGCAGCGGCCAGGATGGGTTGTAACACATTGGTATTAACCCTGAATATGGATAACATTGCATTAATGCCCTGTAACCCCGCCATAGGTGGACCGGCTAAATCCCATTTAGTTCATGAAATAGATGCCCTAGGTGGCGAGATGGCCCTTAATACCGATCGAAACGCCATTCAAATTCGCATGTTAAACACTGGCAAAGGCCCAGCGGTGCATGCCCTAAGGGCCCAGTGTGATAAAAAGAGATACCAGAGTAATATGAAACAGGTTTTAGAACAACAACAAAATTTGTTGGTAAAGCAACTATTGGTGGAGGAACTGCTCACTAACAATGGTCAAGTGGTGGGTGTTACCACCCATACCGGTGCAGAATACCATGCTCCCACCGTCATCATAACCTCTGGTACATATTTAAAGGGAAAAATTATTATTGGTGATGTTCATTTTGCGGGGGGACCCAATGGTCAATTTGCATCCACTACATTATCAGATAGTCTAAAGGATTTGGGTTTAGAATTGGTGCGTTTTAAAACCGGTACTCCGGCTAGAATAGATCGCCGGACGATAGATTTTTCTAAAATGGTTGAACAGCCGGGCGACAAAAAGGTTCACAATTTTTCCTTTATGTCTGACATTGATTGCCGCCATCAGGTATCCTGCTGGCTCACCTATACCAACGAACAAACCCATGAAATAATTAGAAACAACTTACATCGTTCCCCCCTTTATGCGGGAATAATTGAAGGCATTGGACCAAGATACTGCCCTTCCATTGAAGATAAAGTGGTGCGTTTTGCGGATAAACCCCAGCATCAGGTATTTATAGAGCCCGAAGGCTTAGATACCAATGAAATGTATGTACAAGGTATGTCCACCAGTTTACCCGAGGATGTGCAGTATCAAATGCTGCGGACCATTGCGGGTTTAGAAAATGTGCAAATTATGCGTGCGGCCTATGCCATTGAATATGATTGTCTTGTGCCGACACAACTAAAAGCAAGTTTAGAAACTAAGCAGGTGGCCGGTTTATTTACTGCTGGTCAAATTAATGGCACTTCGGGTTACGAAGAAGCGGCAGCCCAAGGATTAATGGCTGGCATTAACGCCGCTTTATATGTAAAAAATCAACCACCCTTTACGTTAAGCAGATCTGATGCGTATATTGGTGTTTTAATTGATGATTTAGTAACCAAAGGTACCAATGAACCCTATCGCTTGCTGACATCTAGGGCGGAATACCGACTATTATTAAGGCAGGACAACGCCGATTTAAGGTTAACAGAAATGGGACGAAAAATTGGTCTGGTGGATGATCGGCGTTGGAGCAGGTTTAATCATAAACAGGAATTAATTGCCTTGGAGATGGAAAGATTAAAAAAAATATCGGTACCGGCCAGTGAAGAAGTAAACAAAGTATTAATAGAAGCAGGTACTTCCCCACTGGATCAAAAAACCCCGTTGCTGAGCATATTCAAAAGACCAGAAATCAATTATGAAGTGATTAATAAATTGCCGATAGAAAACCCTGAAATACCGGCGGATGTTCAGGAGGAAATTGAAACCTTAATTAAATACGAAGGCTATATTAAGAAGCAGTTATCCCAAGTGGAAAGATTCAAGAAAATGGAAAAAAAGCTATTAAGTGAAGATATTGATTATAATGATGTCACTGGCTTGAGAAACGAGGCCAAGCAAAAGCTTAATGCCATTAAACCCCAGTCAGTGGGACAAGCGGCCCGGATATCTGGCGTTAGTCCAGCGGACATATCTGTGTTGATGATTTGGTTGGAACAGCAGCGTAGATTGAAAACTGTAGATTAAAACCATGGAGGAAACAAAATGAATGAAAAATTAGTGCAGACGCTGCAGACCTGTGTTTATGAACTGGGATATGTACTATCAGATGACCAAATACAGAAGTTAGATATCTATTATCATTATCTAATTCAAAGAAATAATCATGTTAATTTAACAAACATTATAGACCCCGACGAAGTGGCGGTAAAGCATTTTGCCGATTCCCTTACCTGTTTTCAAATGGATATTAAAGATAATGACCAAGTGATTGATGTGGGCAGCGGTGCTGGTTTTCCCGGCATGGTTTTAAAAATATTTAATCACACCCTTTCGGTTACCATGCTGGATTCATTACAAAAAAGAGTGGACTTTTTAAATAACTTGGCAACAAAGTTAGAACTGAGCGATATAGTGGCCGTTCACGGTCGAGCTGAGGAAGTTGGTAAAGTTGATAACCACCGAGAGCATTATGACGTGGTGGTATCTAGGGCGGTGGCTAACTTAGCCACCCTAGCAGAATATTGCCTACCCTTCGTCAAACTTGGTGGCTCCTTCATAGCCATGAAGGGCCCTAAAGCGGCCGAAGAAATTGCCACCGCCAGTAGGGCGGTGCAGATTTTAGGTGGCCAGATTGCGCAAATTAAAGAGTTTAAATTGCCCATTACCGGTGATGAAAGAACACTGATAAAAATTAGCAAGATTAATCCCACCCCAGCTAAGTACCCCAGAAAGGCTGGGACCCCTGCCAAAAAGCCGATCAAATAACTGGTGCGCTATGTGCGCCAGTTATTTTTATGTAGTTTAAGACGGAATAATTATAAAGCTGGTGATTTTGCACCGTTCGCTCCGATTTCTTCGCAGACCAAGACTTAGCGCTCAGTCTGCAAAACTATCCTAAAAGTGAGCGGTGCAGCAGCAACCGGGTTAACCGTAACACTAAACAAACAGCAAAACGGGTATTCAACCACAACAAAAGCTACCGACATTACAAAAGAACAACATAATTGTCAGTTGTATAACCAACTAGTTAAAATAATACATTCCACCACATTAAACCAAATCTTAGCACAAATCCTTTTAAAAGCCGCGAAATAACCAACATTTATTTACATAAAGCAGGAACTAATAATTCGCATGTGGAATTTTAAACTATCTGCAATGAATTTTTAAGTACTTTTCCTATAGGGGGTAGTCTTTTTGTCTAAAATAATTGCCATTGCCAATCAAAAGGGTGGTGTTGGAAAAACTACGACTGCCGTTAACTTGTCCTGTAGCATTGCTATGGAAGGCAAAAGGGTTCTTTTGGTGGATATGGATCCGCAAGGGAATAGTAGCAGTGGCCTAGGTATTGAAAAGGATCAATTAGAAAACTGCATTTATAATGTACTGGTGGAAGGTTTGCCATTATTACAAATTAGACAATCCGCTATGATAGAAAAGTTAGATATCATTCCTGCAACAGTACAATTAGCAGGTGCCGAAATAGAACTGGTAACTAGAAATAATCGAGAACGCATCTTAAAAACAGCTTTGGCACCGGCAATAGAAATATACGATTATATTATCATTGACTGTCCACCGTCTTTAGGCTTATTAACTTTAAACTCATTAACTGCTGCCGATTCGCTGTTAATTCCAATCCAGTGTGAGTACTACGCCTTGGAAGGTTTGGGACAACTGCTTAACACCTATAATCTGGTTAAACAAAACTTAAATACCAAACTAGAAATAGAAGGTGTTTTATTGACTATGTTTGATGCCCGGACAAACCTATCCATACAAGTGGTGGAGGAAGTAAAAAAATACTTTAAAAATAAAGTTTACAAATCAATAGTGCCAAGAAACGTGCGTTTAAGTGAAGCACCCAGTCACGGGATGCCAGCCGTTCTTTATGCTGCAAAATCTAGGGGGGCTGAAGTTTACCGTGACTTAGCAAAGGAAGTGATGGGTATTGAATAAAAAAAGAGGTTTAGGCAAAGGACTACAGGCTTTAATACCACAAACTACTGATGAAAACAAAAAAGCCCTAAGGAACATTAATGTAACTGAAATTGTACCTAATGCTAATCAACCCCGGAAGGATATAGATTCAGAAAAACTTACCGAATTGACGGAATCCATTAAAGTTCACGGTGTAATTCAACCAATAGTGGTGCGAAAAATTGCAGACAATAAGTATCAGTTGGTGGCAGGTGAAAGAAGATGGCGCGCTTGCCAACAGGCTGGGTTAGAAGATATACCAGCCATTGTGGCTGAATACAGTGATAACATTGCAGCTGAAGTGGCATTAATAGAAAATTTACAGAGAGAAGACCTTAACCCCCTGGAAGAAGCCCTGGCTTACCAAAGCTTAATCAATGAGTTTGGTATTACCCAAGAAGAATTGGCTAAGAGGGTTGGTAAAAGTAGATCTTTAGTGGCCAATATGCTCAGATTACTAACTTTACCAAAGGACATACTAAAACTTTTGAGCGAAGGAGTGTTATCTACCGGCCATGTAAGGGCGCTAATACCATTAAAAGACAACTATAAACAAATTAAAGTGGCTAAAGAGATCATAAAACAGCATTTATCCGTCAGACAAACTGAAAAATTAATTAATAAAATGCTAGAAAAAAATACTGCTAAAAAGATTCCCCCTAAAGCCAATACAGATCCGGAAATTAAAGCCATCACTGAACAGTTTCAGTCTCATCTGGGCACCAAGGTTATTATTAAAAGCAACAAAAATGGTAAAGGTAAAATTGAAATAGAATTTTACAACGATGATGATCTTTCAAGAATTATGGATATTGTTTTAAATAGTCAATAGATATATAATGTTTCACGTGAAACATTTGTTTCCGTGAAACTTTTTTAATAGTAAATAGCGTGGTTTTATATAATTGTTTCACGTGAAACAATTATATAGTTGAGGAGTATAATTAGCATGTTAGGGACAATTGTTAACGTAACAGCCATAGCCACCGGAGTTTCAATTGGATTAATTTTTAGAAAGGGTATATCTAAAGGCGCCCAAAATACAGTTATGCAAGGTTTGGGATTAGCCATTATACTGATTGGTTTTAGAACAGCATGGCAAACCCAAAATGAACTGATTCCTATTTTAAGTTTGGCTGCCGGTGGTTTACTGGGTGAATACATTGGCATAGAAAACAAACTGGAAAAATTGGGACTGTGGTTAGAAAGTAAGGTGGGCAATAACGGTGGGGCGGTGGCCAAAGCCTTTGTTAGCACCAGTTTAATTTATTGTATCGGCGCCATGGGTATTATGGGGGCAATTGAAGACGGCCTTACCGGTAACCCGAAAACCCTCTATGCCAAGTCCGCCATTGATGGCATAACGGCCATTATTTTTGCTTCCACAATGGGCATTGGTGTGATCTTCTCGACAATTCCAGTATTTCTTTACCAAGGGTCCATTACACTGCTGGCAGAGTTTTTTAAAACCTTTCTTACAGATATGATGATAGCAGAAATGAATGCCACCGGTGGCCTATTAATTGTTGGTATTGGGATCAATATTCTCGGCATTAAAAAAATAAATGTAGGCAACCTATTGCCGGCAGTGGTTTTTGCGGTGCTGTTTGTGTGGCTAAAACAAACTTTTCTTATATAGGACAGCTAAATAGTTGGTTTTAAGTGAAGGGAGAATTGAACTTGTATCAGTTGCTGTTAGAACAATATAATGAATATGTAATCTTAGCCCTAACTGGTTTATTGTTGGTTTCTATTATTATTCAAATAATAACCTGGGCTAAAATAAAAAAACTTAATAAAAACTATCAACGTTTAACAAAGGGTATTGATAATAAAAATTTAGAAGAAATAATTTTAACGGTAAACGATCAAGTGGATCAAAATTCTCAACAACTTTTAGAAATTAAAAAACAGCAAGGCCTGATAATGGAAAAAACGCAACATTGCATCAGCACCCCAAAAATTGTCCGTTATAACGCATTTGATCATATGGGCAGCAACCTGAGTTTTTCGGTAGCGCTGTTAGATCAAAAAAATGATGGTGTGATATTAACCAGTATATATGGCAGAGATGAAAGTCGATTTTATGCAAAAATTATAAACTCTGGTCAGGCAGAACAATTGCTTTCACCGGAGGAACAGGAAATATTAAATAATAAGTAAATTAGAACTTATAAAAGCTCAGGTTACATGCCCTGAGCTTTTGTTTGTTTATATTCAACTATGGTTGCCAATAGGCCATCTTTAATAAACTCGGCTAACCTCATTACTAGATTTAGCCGGGTGTTTTGCAACACTAAATATTCCATAAAGCCACCTACGTTTACCACCCCTGTGATATGTAGATCACCTACACCGGGCAAGTTTTTATTTACCCCGGCCCCAGGCTTTAATTGCCCCGCAGCAATACTCACGGTGCCCACGTTTTCCAACTGTCCTAAACAGGCATCAATGGCAATAATCAGCGGGTTGTCATAACTTTGATAAATTTCTGTCAATTTATCTTGCAGATTGCTGGCATGCACCGGTTTATCCAACGTGCCAAAAACCTGATAAAAATCTTGATTGGCTTCGCTTAATTTGCTACCCACCAATGGTCCTAAACAATCGCCGGTGGAGCGATCGGTGCCAATGCAGACCAGTATCAGCGGCCTGTTATTTACATCACCTAATTTCATTAACTTATATGTTAAATCCCAACTGAATTTTTCTATGGCCAGGGGATCCTCTATACTTATGCGCATTTTGGATATATCTGATCGATTTAACTGATTAGCGTCCACCATTTAATTACCCTCCTCAACTACTTACCTAATATATGTATTCCCCATAGATCAATAAAATATTCATTTAAATATATATTTTTACCGCCGTAAAGGTCAGTATTGCCGCCGATTGTGCATAAGAATCAGTAAAGGGGGGAGACGCAATCACCAATTTAAGCATGTTTATCAAGGTGGTAACTTTATATGTTGGGGCCATCATTGGCGCTGGTTTTGCCTCCGGCCAAGAAATACTACAATTTTTTATCAACTATCGGCATGAGGGATTGCTGGGGGTTTTAATAACAACCATTTTATTTAGCTATTGTGGTGGGGCAATAATGTACCTGGCCACCAAATATAAATCGGGCAGTTATCAAGAATTGCTGCCCCATCTAATGGGGCCGGTGGCTAAAATAATGGATGTTATTAGCTTAGTGATGCTGGTGGGCGGTTTAGGTATTATGATGGCTGGCAGTGGCGCGGTATTGCACCAGTATATGGCATTACCAATAAATGTCGGCATACTATTGGCGTTGACCATTACCATTGGGGTTATCTGTGGTGGTGTGGGCAGGGTTTTAAATGCTAACTTAATCTTGGTGCCAATAAAATTATTGGCGGTGGTGATTATCGCCATTATTGCCATATTAAATCCCACAGTTAATACAGTTGATACCGCAATGGAAGTTAACCAAACGTTGGTGGCTTCCCATTGGCTATGGGCCAGCATATTATATGCTTCCTATAATATGATAGTGCCGTTGGCGGTACTATCTTCGGTGGGCAAAATAATTGAACCCAAAATTGGCATTGTGGGTGGCTTGGCGGGCGGGTTAATGTTGGGGTTGGTCACTGGGTTAGTCACATTGGCAGGGTTGTTGTTTTACCCAGAAATCAAAAACTATCCGGTGCCAATGTTGTACATGGCCAGCGTTGCGGCACCAATATTAAAAACATTTTTTGCTTTGCTTATTTGGTTGGCAATGATTACAACAGCCATTGCCGATGCTCACGGCTTTGCCAGCAGAGTTGCCCCTCAGGGGGGAAAGTTATATAAAATTTCCGGCATTGCCATTTGCATAATGGTTTTACCCCTAACAAAACTTGATTTTGCCCAATTGGTACAGAAAATCTACCCAATGTTCGGCTATGGAGGCTTAATATTAATGGTGTCCTTAGTGATTATGCCTTTAATGAACAGGAGGTAAACTGCAGTTTGTAGTTTTTTGCAGGGTTTTAATCAACGATGGATAATATTACTATGAAAGGTGATGATTGACACCCTGCTGGGTTTTTATCAATGATTGTCTTTTATATAATCGGTCATAATAAAAAGTATATTTAAAATACAGGGGGCAGATCAATGGAAACAAAAAATCATGCTAAAAATCTTACTTACCAACCCAAAACCGCTTGGAACCTCTATGATCAAAATATGTATTCACAAATATTCTATATCAACGATGAGTATAAAGACTTTTTAAATAAAGCCAAGACCGAAAGAGAAACATCCTCAGAAATAGAATCCATTGCCAGAGCCCATGGCTTTGTGCCCATCGACCAAGTTAATCAAATTGGACCCGGCAGCAAGGTAATGCTAAATTATCGCAATAAAGCAGTAATGCTGGCGGTGGTGGGCACCACTCCGTTAGAGCAGGGGTGTAATATCATTGGTTCCCACAGTGATGTGCCCCGGTTAGACTTAAAACCAAATCCATTATATGAAGAACAGCAATTGGCATTGTTAAAAACCCATTATTATGGCGGCATCAAAAAGTATCAATGGTTAGGAATACCACTGGCGTTACATGGAGTTGTCTGTCGTGCCGATGGAGTGACAGTAAATATAGTGGTAGGTGAAGATGAAAATGATCCGGTGTTTACCATCACCGATTTACTGCCCCATTTGGCTAAAAATCAAATGGAGAAAAAGATGACCGAAGCCATCAAGGGTGAAGGTTTAAATATACTAATTGGTGGCATTCCATTGATTGGCAATGCAGACACTAAAAATCCCGTCAAGTTGGCGGTATTGGACGCTTTAAATAAAAAATTTGGCATGGTCGAAGAGGACTTTATCAGTGCTGAATTTGAAATGGTGCCAGCCTTTAAAGCTAAAGATGTCGGAATTGATCGAAGTATGGTGGGGGCCTATGGTCAAGATGACCGGGTATGTGTCTATACATCACTGCGGGCAATATTGGATATCGAGCAGCCTCAGCACACAGCGGTAACTATATTTATGGATAAAGAAGAAATTGGCTCCAGTGGCAACACCGGCATGGACGCCAAAACCTTTGAAAACTTCATGGCCGAATTAATCAGTAAAACCATGCCCAGCTATAATGAATTAATTCTGCGGCGTTGTTTAGCCAATTCTAAAGCGCTGTCTGCCGATGTAACGGCGGCATTTGATCCCAACTATCCGGATGTGCTGGAAAAAAACAATGCTGCCCGCTGTGGTTATGGGGTGGTGATGACCAAGTATACCGGCTCCCGTGGCAAAAGTGGAGCCAATGACGCCCATGCAGAGTTTATGGGTTACATTCGCAATTTGTTTAAAGGTCACAACATACCCTATCAAGTGGGGGAATTGGGCAAGGTTGACCAAGGAGGCGGTGGTACCATTGCTTACTTAATGGCTGCCTACGGCATGGATGTATTGGACTGTGGGGTGGCGCTATTAGGCATGCATTCACCCTTTGAGGTGTCAAGTAAAGCGGATGTGTACGCAACCTATCAGGCCTATAAAGTGTTCTTAGAGCAATAATATAATAAGGGGTTATCTAAAGTGATTAAGTATCAAGTGGGAGATATAGTGCAAATGAAAAAGGGACACCCTTGCGGTGGCGATCAGTGGGAAATCATGCGCACCGGTGTTGATTTTCGCATCAAATGCACCACCTGTGGACGCCTACTAATGATTTCCAGAGAAAAATTTTTAAAAAGCGTTAAAAAAATTATCCGATAAAATGCATAAGCTTGCAAATTTGCTAAAATGTATGGTATACTATCACAGTTGATTTTGATTTTACCAAAATCGATCCCCCGCTCCGTCCGTTAGAGATGGGGCCAAAGTCCAAGGGAGGAGGTGAAGAGGTTTGCGTAACTACGAATTAATGTACATTTTACGCACAGACTTAGAAGAGGAAGCTACTGAAGCGGTAATTAATAAGTTTACCGACCTCATTGAAAAAAATGGTGGGGAAGTAGTTAAAGTTGACAAATGGGGTAAACGCCGTTTAGCTTATCCAATTAAAAAGCGCACTGAAGGTTTTTATGTGCTTGTTGACTTCAAGTCTGAACCAGCGGTTTCTCATGAAGTTGAGCGTGTATTGAAAATTACCGACGAAGTATTGCGTCATATGGTTATTGTAAAAGAATAATAGTATAAAAAACGGGGTGGTTCCATGTTAAATAAGATTATTTTGATTGGTAGACTGACAAGAGACCCCGAACCCCGTTACACCACCAGTGGCGTGGCTGTAACCAGATTCACCTTGGCGGTGGACAGACCATTTTCCAACAGTCAAGGTGAAAGGGAAACTGATTTTATAGATATAGTAACTTGGCGAAA
Source organism: Peptococcaceae bacterium 1198_IL3148 (assembly GCA_036763105.1). Classification (NCBI taxonomy): domain Bacteria; kingdom Bacillati; phylum Bacillota; class Clostridia; order Eubacteriales; family Peptococcaceae; species Peptococcaceae bacterium 1198_IL3148. Next base: position 23,483 of record JBAIYS010000014.1, read on the forward strand.
ACAAGCTGAGAATTGTGCTAATCATCTTGGAAAAGGTTACATGGTAGCGGTGGAAGGGCATTTACAAATTCGTTCATATGATGACAGCCAGGGCATTAGGCGTAAAGCTGCCGAGGTTGTGGCCCAAAATGTACGGTTTTTAGATCGCGGTAAAAGCGGTGGTAGCAACAATCCGTCTGCATCACAAGACAGTTTTGGCAGTTCCGGCGGCTTTGCCAGCGAAATCAGTTTCTCAGATGATGATGTTCCGTTTTAAAGAAATCTTAGCTTGTGCCCAGCCCTAAGTCGCAGGCTGAAGCTAACATGCACTGATACTGTCATCCCTGATTATTTAAATCAGATGACAGTGAAAAAAAGGAGGCGATAACATGGCTAGAGATCGTCGTAGAGGTAGAAAGCGCGTCTGCAGTTTCTGCGTGGATAAAGTAGACGTTGTTGATTATAAAGATATTCATAGATTAAAAAAATACATTACCGAGCGTGGTAAGATTTTACCCCGCCGTATTTCCGGTAACTGTGCTAAACACCAAAGGGCAGTTACATTGGCAATTAAACGGGCCCGCAACGTGGCATTGTTGCCATACACCATCGATTAATTTAACAATGGATAATGAGAAAGAGAGCCTAGGCTCTCTTTTCTTGTTATAAAATAATGTTTTTTAGTACAAACATTACAACTTGGGTAACAAATAACATTAGAATAGGGCAGGAAAAGCATAATATAACTAGAATATTTTATCTATCGTTAACTATATAACTTGAGGAGGGTGCAAAAATGTTTCCATCACCCAATCAAGATAGCCGGATAGCACAAAATATTAAAATTATCGATTGGTTAAAGGCGGATTTATTAGCTTCGCTGTCTGCGTTGTTTAAAGCCATGGTTAAAGGTAGCGAGGAACGGATACTGGATGCTTTGGCCAGTTTAATTATCACCACATATGTGTTGGGGCGGCGTTTGGGTATTAGTTTCTCAAGATTGGATATAAAAATTAATTCTAAACTGAGGCAGAGTATTGAAGATGACCACCAAGTGGAACGATGGTACGGGGATTTGACCGATCTACTTCAGTATCAGGCTGAAAAAAGAGGTGACTAAATGGTAGATACATATCAAACCAGAGGCCTTGTGGAAGGAGCATTACTTGCAGCCCTAACAGTGGTGCTAGTTGCCATGGGGTTCTTTATCCCGTGGTTGTTTTTTATTAGCAGTATACTGTTTCCAGTGCCGATAATTCTGATGATCTACCGGCAAGGTCTAAAAAAGGGCTTTTTATCCCTCATCACCGCCTATTTTCTGCTACTAATGCTCTATCCCGATCCAATTTCCATCACCATTTTCTTTATGCAATTTTCCCCGCTGGGCGTGCTGTTTGGTTTGTTATTTAAAAATCGGGTCAGCGCAGGTAAAAGTATTTTTGCCGGTACAGTATTAGCTGCGGTTTTAACCTTTGTTTCCATTGGTTTAGTTATTATGCTCACCGGTATCAGTACAGGTGAATTGGAATCACAATTAAAGGGGGAAATAAATCATAGCATGGACCTCTATCAAGATATCAATAATTTATCCGATAGCGAGGCCGAGGAAATGCGCCAAATTATGGAGGATTTTATTGATACCATGCTATTGCTTTTGCCAAGTATTTTAATTATCGGCGCGATGTTTTCCACCCTAATAAGTTACATTATTTCCCGGACCGTGTTGGTTAGACTAAATCACGATGTTTTGCCACTGCCACCCTTTAGCCATTGGACCTACCCCTGGTATACCGTATGGGGTATAATAATAGGGTTGGCCATGATGATTATCGGTGATCGTTACGACTATACCACCGTGGCGACGCTGGGTAAAAACATATTATATGTGTTTAGCTTTGCTTTTTTACTGCTAGGTATATCTGTATTGGCCTTTTATTACAAAAGGGCACCCATTAGTAAAGGGCTAAAGTGGCTATTGATATTTCTAGCAATTTTGCTGCCACTAACCCCTTACCTAGTGGTTGTGATGGGGGTATTGGATCCCCTTTTAGATATACGGAAACTTAATCAGCAGCATAAGGAGGTATAAAATATGAAAGTTATTCTATTGAAAGATGTGGCTAAATTAGGTAAAAAAGGTGATGTCTTAGAGGTGGCTGAGGGTTACGGCCGAAATTATCTAATACCTCGCAATTTGGCGTCGGAGGCTTCCCAAGGTAAGCTTAATGAATTGGCTGAGCTAAAGAAGGCAGAAAATAGAAAGAAACAACAACAGGAACAAGAAGCTAGGGATTTAGCGTCTAAATTAGAGAAGATAACTGTTAACATTCAGGTTAAAGTTGGCGAGGGTGGTAAGCTATTTGGCGCCATCAGCAATAAAGATATCGCCGATACCCTGAATAAAGAGTATAAAATTAAAATTGATAAGAAAAAGATTAATTTAAAGGCCCCCATTAAAAACTTGGGCCAGTACACCGTAACCCTAAAGTTACATCCCAAAGTGCAAACTGATTTAAAGCTAGTGGTTTCCGAAGCTTAGGATTGGACAGAAAAGATCTATAGCACCGTAAAATGACATCACGGACGACCTTTTTAGGTGCTTGAAAGGAGCATCACCTGTGAAGCAACTTTTGGAAAAGTTCATAGGTACTAATACTCTCAAAACAGCTGATAAATTCTCTGAAGATGAATTATTGCAGAAGCAAGTTAATGTTATCTCAAAACTGTTGGCTAACATCTATGGTTCTGAAAACCTAGTATTAGAAGCTGGCAAAGTGAAAGCATTAAAATTGCTGCGTTCTGATGTGTTGGCAGAAAAAGTTCAAGCCCTGCAAAGGATCGTTTTTAAAGATCCAACCTTAGAAACACCGGATAGAGAACGAATGCCAGAGATATTAAACCAAATTGAAGATGAAATTGCGGAGATCATTGCCCGCCGTACGGTGGAGGATGACATTGACAAGAAAGTTAATGAAAGAATAATACAGCGCCATGAAGAGTATGTACAGGAAGTAAAAAGACAGGTACTGAAAGAAAACGCCGGGCCGGAGAATGCCCAAACGCTAAAAAAGTTAGCGATTTTAGAAAAGTTAGAGCACAACAAATTAGCAACCAACGCCTTTGAAGAGCTAAGACCAAAAAACTTAACAGAAATTGTGGGGCAACAAAGGGGAGTAAGGGCGCTGATTTACAAGCTGGCCTCCCCCTTTCCCCAACATATATTAATTTATGGCCCCCCCGGGGTGGGCAAGACTTCCGCTGCCAGGTTGGCTTTAGAAATGGCCAAGCAGATTAAGGGCAGTCCCTTTAGCAAAGACGGTAAATTTGTAGAAGTTGACGGCACCACTTTGCGCTGGGACCCTAGAGAAATAGTCAATCCCCTACTGGGTTCAGTACACGATCCCATCTATCAGGGGGCTAAGCACGACTTGGCCGAAACTGCCATTCCGGAACCGAAACCGGGGTTGGTTACCGAAGCCAGTGGCGGTGTGTTGTTTATTGATGAAATTGGTGAGCTTGATCCAATATTACAAAACAAACTGTTAAAGGTTTTAGAAGATAAGCGGGTACAATTTGAATCATCCTATTACGATCCTGACGATGACAATGTACCGCTATATATTAAAAAGCTATTTGAAGAGGGGGCACCGGCAGACTTTATTCTCATTGGTGCCACCACCCTAGAACCGGAATACATTAACCCAGCGCTGCGCTCCCGTTGTGCCGAGGTTTATTTTGAACCGTTAACCCCAACGGATATTGGCCAGATTGTGGAGCAGGCAGCCCAAAAGTTGGGGGTTAAGATAGAGGGCCAAGTGGCTGAGTTAATTAGCCAGTATACCATTGAAGGCCGTAAGGCAACCAATATATTGTGCGATGCCTATGCGTTGGCATGCTACCGCCTAAAAGAAAACAACCAATCAAAAGCGGCAGTAACCATAACCTTACCAGATATTTACGAAGTGGTACAAACCAGCCGTTTGTCACCGCTGGTAACCCAAAGGGCCAGCAACCAATGGGAAGTGGGTAAAATTTTTGGTTTGGGCGTGGCAGGTTTTTTGGGTTCAGTTTTAGAAATAGAAGCCATAGCCTTCCCGGCCCGCAATAAAGATAACGGTAGCATTAGGTTTAATGACACCGCAGGCAGCATGACCAAGGATTCTGTATTTAATGCCGCGTCGGTGATTAGAAAAATAACCGGTCAAGACATTGCCAGCTACGACATCCACATTAATGTGGTGGGTGGTGCCCGGATAGATGGACCATCTGCTGGGGCAGCCATTACTTTGGCTATATTGAGTGCCATCGACAACAACGGCATTCCCCAAGACATAGCAGTCACCGGTGAAATTTCTATTCAAGGCAAAGTGCGGCCGGTGGGTGGCATTTACGAAAAGATATATGGCGCCCGGCAAGCGGGTATTAAAAAGGTGTTTATTCCAGCAGAAAACCAAAAGGATGTACCAGTTGACTTGAAGGGCATAACCATTGTGCCGGTTAACAATATCGAAGAAATCATTGATCAGCTTTTCAAGCAAAATAACAATTCATTGGTTAGTTAGTGAAGTTGCCACAGTACAATATTAACTGGCGAAAAGCCAGTTATTTTTCTTGCACTGTCAGAAAGTATAAAAATTTATCATGATAGTATCAGAAATGTTAGTGCACTAATACAACAGGTAGTGGAGGCCAGGTAAATGATCAACAAAATACCACCTCAAAACATTGATGCGGAACAATCAGTTCTGGGAGCGATGCTTCTAAATAAAGAAGCAATCTATAAAGTGATGGAAATTCTCAAGCCGGAGGATTTCTACCGCGACAGCCATAAAGTTATCTATGAGGCCATTTTAAGCTTAAATGACAAAAATGAGCCGGTGGATATGATTACCGTTTCTGAAGAACTGAGGCAAAAGGGGGCGCTGGAGCAAGCCGGCGGGGTTTCCTATGTGGCCACATTGGCTAGTTTAGTGCCCACCGCCGCCAACGTCGAACACTATGCCAACATAGTGGAAGAAAAATCCCTGTTAAGAACGTTGATTCAACTTTCCAACAGAGTAACCACCATGGGTTACGAAGGCAGTAAAGATGTCCAAGAATTGTTGGATCAGGTGGAGCAATCACTGGCGGAGTTAACTAACCGCCGTTCCTCTTCTGGATTCGATGCTGTCAGCGACATTCTGTTGCAAACCATTGAACAAATTGAAAAGATACAAAATAACAAAGGGCAGCTAACTGGTATTCCCACCGGTTTTATAGATTTAGATAAGGTCACCACCGGTTTTCAAAAAAGTGACTTAATCATTCTGGCCGCCAGACCCAGTATGGGTAAAACGGCAATGGCTTTAAACTACGCCCTAAGTGCCGCCACCAAAGGGAAAACCCCCACCGCCATCTTTAGCTTAGAAATGTCTAAGGATCAATTGGTACAAAGGATGCTCTGTGCTGAGGCCATGGTGGATCAACAAAAGGTACGAACCGGCATGTTAGATGCTAAGGATTGGGAAATGCTAAATGTGGCGGCTGGTTTTTTGGCCAACGCTCCAATATATATCGATGACACCGCGGCCATCTCCATTAATGAGTTAAAGGCTAAATGCCGTCGATTGCAAGCCGAAAAAGGCCTGGGTTTGGTACTGATTGACTACCTGCAGTTAATGCAGGGCAGTAGGCGTACCGAAAGCAGACAGCAGGAAATTGCCGAAATATCCCGTTCTTTAAAGGGGTTGGCCAAAGAGCTTAACGTCACGGTGATTGCCCTTTCCCAGCTCAGCCGGGCGGTGGAGCAACGGCAAGATAAAAGACCGATAATGTCAGACCTAAGGGAAAGTGGTAGTATCGAGCAGGATGCCGATATTGTTATGTTTATCTATCGAGATGATTATTATAATCCCGAATCAGAGGATCAAAACGTGGCGGAGTTAATTATTGCCAAGCAACGTAACGGCCCGGTTGGCACAGTTAAGCTGGCATTTTTAAAGGAATTTACCAAGTTTGTGGACCTCAGCAGAGATAATATCGATAATTGACTTTACTAATAATACCAACGATGCTAAAATATTGTTTGTTAGTTGACTTGTAAATTAATGCACAAACTATAACTCAAATAGCAACAAATAATGCATTTGAGTTATTTTTGTTTTATTGGGTTACACTATTTATGCACCAAAACATAGGTGTAATTTAGGAGGTTGAGGTATTTGTCTACCGTAGTTCTCATCGGCTCCCAATGGGGAGATGAAGGCAAGGGTAAAGTAACAGACTTTTTGGCTGAAAAGGCTGACTTGGTGGTGCGCTTTCAGGGCGGAAATAATGCCGGACACACTGTGGTGGTGGATGATAAGGAATTTAAACTACACTTAATTCCTTCGGGAATACTATATTCTGATAAGCTCTGTATCATTGGTAACGGTGTGGTCATTGACCCAGCAGTACTAAAGGCTGAGTTACAGTCACTAATAGATCGCGACGTCAAAATTGCTAAGCTTTTAATAGACAAAAGGGCTCACGTCATCATGCCATATCACCGGCTGCTTGATGAAGCAGAAGAAAATAGCAAAGCCGAAGGCAAAAAGATCGGTACCACCAAGCGGGGCATTGGGCCAGCCTATGCCGACAAAGCTAACCGGGTGGGAATACGGATAGCTGATCTGATTGATGATGAACAATTTGCTGAGGTACTAAAGGATAATGTAGCGGCTAAAAATAAACTTTTTGCTAACTACTACCAATCCCCCACCGTGAACTATGAGCAAATTTATCAGGATTATAAAGAGTTTGCAGAGTTAATTAAAAAACACGCTGCCGATGGCCACGAAGTAATTAACGATGCCATTGAGGACGGCAAAAATGTTTTATTTGAAGGCGCCCAGGGTACATTGTTGGATTTAGATTTTGGCACTTACCCCTTTGTCACTTCCTCCCATCCAATAGCAGCCGGGGCCTGTTTGGGTGCCGGGGTAGGGCCCACCAGTATCAATAAGGTCATTGGCGTAGCCAAAGCCTATACCACTAGAGTGGGAGAAGGACCTTTCCCCACTGAGTTGCACGACCAGTTAGGTGAAAAAATACGTCAGCAGGGGGCAGAGTTTGGCACCACCACCGGGCGCCCTCGCCGTTGTGGTTGGTTTGATGCTGTGATACTGCGCTTCTCAGCCCGTATTAATGGCCTCAGCTATTTAGCCATCACTAAGTTGGACGTGCTGACCGGACTGCCGGAAATTAAAATTTGCACCGGTTATCAATTAAACGGTGAGCTAATCAAAACCTTCCCCGCCAGTTTAAAGGAATTGGCTAAATGTGAACCGGTTTATGAAACCATGCCCGGTTGGCAAGAGGATATAACCCAGGCCCAAAGCATTGAGGAGTTACCCCAAAATGCCCAAAATTACCTAAACCGCTTAAGCCAGTTGGTAAAGGTACCCATTGCGTTGGTCAGCGTGGGACCGAAGCGGTCACAAACCATTGTTACAAAAAATGTTTTTTAGTAGGTTCTAAAGGTGCTGTTGCAAAGTTTTGCAACAGCACCTTTTTGTTAATATTAAACATTTATTCGGTTAAGGTCTGTTTCCACGCGACCTCCCGAAGCAACCAAATGTAGCCAAAAGTATCCAACAAAACCCAGGTGTCTTTTGCCATTGCTTTTTGGAACAAAATTTAGCTTAACGACACCACCATCTAACTTACTAATTAACCCCCTATCATATAAAATTGGCAAATAAAAAATACAAAAAATATGTTGATTATTATAATCAGTTATGGTATCATAACTTTTGTTGGCGCACCGGGTAGGTAGTGTTGAGAGCCATTAGCTCAGTTGGTAGAGCACCTGACTTTTAATCAGGGTGTCACTGGTTCGAGTCCAGTATGGCTCACCATTTTAATAATTGGCCCCTTGGTCAAGCGGCCTAAGACACCGCCCTTTCACGGCGGTAACACGGGTTCGAATCCCGTAGGGGTCACCATTTTAATACCTTTATTAGAGCCATTAGCTCAGTTGGTAGAGCACCTGACTTTTAATCAGGGTGTCACTGGTTCGAGTCCAGTATGGCTCACCATTTTAATACTGGCCCCTTGGTCAAGCGGCCTAAGACACCGCCCTTTCACGGCGGTAACACGGGTTCGAATCCCGTAGGGGTCACCATTATTAAAGGACACAACAAAGTGTCCTTTTAATTATTCTCAATAAAAAGTTGCAAAATGATATAAATTTACTATAATAAAGGTATATGCGGATGTAGCTCAATGGTAGAGCATCAGCTTCCCAAGCTGAGGGTTGCGAGTTCGATCCTCGTCATCCGCTCCAGTGAGGTTATCATCATCATGATGATAACCTTTTTTCATAGAGGAGGATTGATTAACTTGTTAAATAAACTAATTGCCTCTAAACAAGAGGTGGCATTGCATTATACCGATGGGCCTTCAGCAAAATATATTTACGGCTATATTACAGAGATTGATGAGAAAATGATGTTGATTAAAATTGTCTACAACCAGCGGGAATGTATATTCCCACTGTCGTCAGTGGTTAGAATAGAGCCGGTTTTAGATAATGTCGGTGGCATAAAGAAAAAATCATAACATACATATTATGAATAAACAGTTTATTATTGCATCGTCTTCTATAATTGACTTATAATAAAATGCGGAAAGGGGTTGAACAATTTGAGTAAACACATTAAAACACTAAATGCTAAGTCATTGGCTTCAACTGTTAAAGCTGGTGGTTGCGGTGAGTGCCAAACTTCCTGTCAATCTGCGTGTAAAACCTCATGCACTGTGGGCAATCAGGTTTGTGCTAAAGAGGCTAACTAGTTACATACCAGTGACAGAACTAACCCGATCCCTTACGGGATTGGGTTAAATTTTTTGTGTATAGACTGTTTTCCCTCGTGGTTGATATAAATTGGTTAGATATAACGTTTGAGGAGGTTTTTTAGTGCTACATAAATTTGAGTTTGATGGAACTAAACTGGTGCTGGATGTTCATAGCGGTGCGCTGCATCAGGTGGATGACTTGACCTGGGATTTATTAAATGACTTCGAGGTAACCCCAAAGGAAACCTTGTTAGCAAAATATAGTGATAAATATCATCCGGCAGAGGTGGCGGAGGTATTGGCGGAAATAGAGCAATTAAAGGCCCAGGGGTTGTTATTTAGCCCCGATCCTTTGGGAGGTAGCTATCACCCTCAAGAAGGGGTGGTGAAAGCGCTGTGCCTGCACATTGCCCACGATTGTAATTTGCGCTGTCGCTATTGCTTTGCCGGCCAAGGTCCCTTTGGTGGCGACCGCAGTTTAATGAGTGTGGAAACTGGAATTGCGGCCCTGGACTTTCTATTCCAGCAAAGTGTTGGCCGCAAACATGTGGAGGTGGACTTCTTTGGCGGCGAACCCCTGATGAACTTTGGGGTGGTTAAACAATTGGTGGAATACGGCCGCAACAAAGCCAAAGAATTGGGCAAAGAGGTTAAGTTTACCCTGACCACCAATGCAGTGCTGTTGGACGAAACGGTGCAGCAGTACCTGGTGGACAACCACATCAGCGTGGTGCTTAGCCTTGATGGTCGAGACTGCGTACATGATAAAATGCGACCAACGGCTGGCAATAATGGATCATACCAAAGGGTATTAAAAAATATCAAAGCCATGGTGGAAAAGAACCCTCCCGGCGGTTATTATGTGCGGGGAACCTTTACCCGACACAACCTAGACTTTAGCCAAGATGTGTTGCACATGATTGAGCAAGGTTTTGTGGATATTTCAGTGGAGCCGGTGGTGGCCAGCCCTGAGGATGACTATGCCTTTCGCCCCGAGGATTTGCCGATAATTAAGGAAGAATATGCCAACCTAACCAGGCATATTTTAAGTATGAAACAGCAAAACAAACCGGTCAATTTCTTTCACTTTAATATCGATCTCGATGGCGGCCCCTGTTTGGCCAAAAGATTATCCGGTTGCGGTGCCGGTCACGAATATATGGCGGTAACCCCAGATGGGTACCTTTATCCCTGCCACCAATTTGTTGGCCGTCCAGAATATAAAATCGGTCATGTTACCGATAAGCAATTAAATAAAGAAATCAGCAAAATGTTTAGAAATGCCCATATCTATAATAAACAGAGTTGCAGTGAATGCTGGGCCAAGTATCACTGCAGCGGGGGTTGCCATGCCAACGCCCAATCCTTTAATCACGATCTGCACAAACCCTATCAACTGGGCTGTGATTTAGCCAAAATTAGGCTTGAATGTGCCCTTTATTTAAAGGCTAAACTGGCTGATTAGACGTCAATGGCCAATAAACATCAAATTTAGCTAAAACAGGACAAATAGCCGCCAAAAGGCGGCTTTGCTTGTCCTATTAGTAATTTACCTGTCACATTCTCTGTGGTATAATGTTATTGCTTTGCCAACCTATTCCATTGCTACCGTATAAAAACAAAAAGTAAATAGAGAAAAGAAACTGAAAGGGGTTGTCATTTGTTTGTCTCAGAGCAATCCGACAGTAGAAAAAAATTTACCACCTTTTAGTCAACTGCCTTCTAAATGGCGTTTGGGTTTAATTTTGGGTTTAATATTGGGGCTAGTATTGTTGACCAATTATATGATTAAAGATTACCAAACCGCTTGTGCCGTTGAGGTTGACGGCCAAACCATTGCTGTGGTCAGCAGCGAGGGTCAGGCCAAAGCGGTGATCAAGGAATTAGTTAACCAACAGACTAAAAAATTAGATAAACCGGTGGAAGTCAAGCAAAAAATCCAGTATCAGCAGGTAAAAAAGGATAAAGATTCTATAATTGATAGCAAACAACTGCAAGAAAAGTTAAGTCCACTGCTGGTCTATCAATTTGATGGGGCAGCGGTGAAGGTGGATGGCAAAGTACAGTTTGTGTTCCAAGATAAAAAGCAAGCCGATCAATTCATCGACAAACTAAAAAAACAGTACCAAGTGGCCGATAATGCCAAGGTGAAGTTTGAAGAAAAAGTGGCAGTCACAGAAATGAAAGTTACCACCGATAAATTAACCACTGTTAATAAAGCACTGGCTAAGGTTAAAGAGGCTGGCACCATTCCCTATTACATAGTGAAGGAAGGCGATACCCTTTGGGATATTGCCACCAGTAACGACATATCTGTTGATGACTTGATTGCATTTAATCCGGATTTTAAACCGGAACTGATGCAAATTGGACAAAAGCTAAAGATGGCTGACAAACAACCACTGATTAATGTGGTGAGCACCTTTGAAAAGGTAGTTGAAGAAAAGGTACCGGCACCGGTTGAAGTTAGAAGAAACAGCACCATGTTACAGGGCAAGAGCAAAGTGGTGCAAACCGGTGAGCAAGGGTTAAAGGAAGTCAAGTACCAAGTGGTGGCTAAAAACGGCGAAGTGGATGATAAAATAATCATCGCTGAGAAGACACTGAAGGAACCGGTAACGGAAATTGTGGAAAAGGGCACCCGCACTTTGGTTGCCACCCGTAACTACGGTGGTGGCAGATTGGCTAAACCCGCCGGCGGCTCAATAACATCGCCCTTTGGCGGACGTTGGGGCAGAAGCCATGAAGGCATAGACTTAGGGGCCGCAAACGGCAGCGCAGCGGTGGCTGCCGAGGCTGGTACTGTGATCAGGGCCAGTTGGTATGCCGACTATGGCAATTGCGTGGATATATCCCATGGCAACGGCATGGTTACCCGCTATGCTCACCTTTCCAAAATCAGCGTTTCTGTTGGTCAAAGTGTCCAACGGGGACAGGTTATTGGCAATGTAGGTAACACCGGTCGCAGTACCGGCCCACACCTGCACTTTGAAGTGTTAATTAATGGACGACCACAAAACCCTGCAAACTACTTATAATATAAAACCTCTGCCACTGGGGCAGGGGTTTTTATTTTACCAGTAGAATTACCTTTATAACGATAATACCAGGTGCTATAATAATAATGTTGAAGATTATATTAGGAGGAGATATATTTGTTCTTTTTCGATCGTAAAAGACTAAAAAGACATGCACGGGTGATAGTTGTTATCCTTGTCATAGTATTATCAGTGGGTTTAATTATGAGCTCTATCCAATGGGCCAGCGCTCCGCTGCCGGCGGCTACGTCAAGTAACGACCAGCAAGTATCCCAAGAGGAAATGCAGAAGGCATTGAAGGAGCAAATTACTAAGCTGGAAAAAGAGGTAACGGAAAAGCCAAAGGATATTACATTGATGTCCCAGTTGGCCTATATATACCAGTTAAGTGGTGAAACCGAACAGGGCCTGAAGTTTTTCCAAGGGCAAATAGATACTTTGTCCGGGCTGAATAAAGAAAACCCTAAAGATGCCGATACTTTACTGGCGCTGGCCATCTGCTATGACATTGTTGGCAATGTGGATAAAGCAACGGAACACTTTAATAAAGTGATCGAGATCAATCCAGACAACTATGATGTTCGTCTAATGCTGACCAATGTACATTTCCACAACGCAAAATTTGATCTGGCAGAGGAACAGGTTAAATATGTGGTGGACAAACAACCGGAAGATGCCAGGGCCATTAACATGTATGCCTATGTGCTGGCGGCCAAAGAAGACTATCAAGGGGCGGTGGCGCAAATAGAAAAATACATTGAGATGGTTGGCGAAGAAGGTCAAGGGGTGGAACAGGCCAAGAATGATCTGGCCGAATGGAAAAAACAAATTAAAAAGTAGTTAGACCACGGGTGCATTAACCAATGCACCCTTTTTTGTTGGCATATTTTACCGCTGGAAGCCCCTTCAAACAAACATATATAATTTAATTACATGTTTTTATTGGAGGTGCACTACATGACAACGGGAGATCTGCATAACGGCACATCCGCTGTAACGGTAATATTGACGTTACTGATGATATTGGTGGTTGGCGTTGGCATAGTGCTAGGCTGGCAAAACCACCGCTCATATATTTATAGTATTGGTAGAGAAATAGCCAAATATGGGACGTTAGTCCAGACTTATCATTTGTCCTATCTCAAAGGGGACCATTTTGTGGTAAAATATTATCCAGGAGATAAAGAACAGGCGACATTAGCTTTAGAGGCGGCAGAAAACTTTGTCGGGCCGATTGCAGAAAAATTAGGATATATACCAGAGCAAGAAGTAACCATTGTTGTTTACCCAACCAGAGAAAAACTAAATAACTATTTTGGCTGGCCGGCGGATGAGAGTGCCATGGGGGTTTACTGGGCTGGCACCATTAGAGTGCTGGCACCCCGGGAATGGATTAATACAGACAACGCTGCTGATATGCGAGAAATATTTTTTTCATCTGGTCCAATGGCCCATGAAATTGCCCACTTGGCTGTGGATTATCGCACCAGGGGTAACTACACCCGTTGGTTCACCGAAGGGATAGCCCAATATATAGAGTTAGAATTGACCGGGTTTCGGTTTAAAGATCCAGCGGGCACGTTGGATCAACAACGTTATTCAATTGAACAACTAACCAACCAATTTGATCAATTGCCTAACCAATCATTGGCCTATCGACAATCGCTGGCGGCAACATATTATTTGGTGGCGGTCTATGGCGAAGGGGTATTAACAGAAATATTAGATGAGCTGATGAGCGGTGCCACCATGGACCAAGCGCTACAACGCACCTGTGACGTTGATTTAAAAAATTTTGAAAATCAGCTAAATAAGTGGTTGGATAATAACTGGCATGTGTTATCATAGATAGTGTTGAAATTAGAGTTTATAAACATGTATTTTTATGTTAATGTAGGAATATGATGTAAATATATTTATCCCTGGTATGCACTAAAGGAGGCAGTTATAATTTGAAAAGAATTGTTGTTAATGGTGGTCAGCCCCTTGTTGGCCGCATCAGAGTTAGTGGGGCCAAAAATGCTGCGCTGGCTTTAATCTGTGCTGCACTAATGTCCGATAAACCCTTGGTTTTAGATAACGTACCCGATATCAGCGATGTGCGTGTAATTATAGAAATAATCGGCACCATTGGTGCCAACGTCCGTTGGGAAGGACCCAATTCATTGCGCATTGTTCCTTCTGCTGAATTAAAGGACAACCCACCATACGATTTAGTAAAAAAACTCAGAGCCTCCAATTTGCTGGTGGGACCCCTTTTAGCGAAGTATGGTCAAGCAAACATTGCCTTGCCCGGGGGTTGTAATATCGGCGTTAGGCCGATGGACTTACACTTTAAGGGCTTGTCCGGATTAGGGGCTAAAGTTTCCATTAACCGCGGCTGCATTGTGGGCACTGCCAAAAAGCTAACCGGCGCCAGAATATATTTAGATTTTCCCAGCGTTGGTGCCACCGAAAACATTATGATGGCCGCCTGTCTGGCCGAAGGACAGACCATTATTGAGAACGTGGCTAAAGAGCCGGAGATTGTGGATTTAGCCAATTTCTTAAATGCCATGGGCGCCAAAGTAAGGGGTGCTGGCACCGATGTGATTAAAATTGAAGGGGCAACCGCATTGGATAGCTGTGAACGGTATACAGTTATTCCCGATCGCATCGAGGCGGGAACCTATATGGTGGCTGCCGCCGCCACCCGCGGCGATGTAATGGTGGAAAATGTGATTGCCAAACACTTGGAACCGGTAATTGCTAAGCTAAGGGAAGCCAATGTTTTAGTGGAAGAGCATGAGGATTATGTGCGGGTTAAGGCCGACCAGTCTTTAAATCCGGTGGATATTAAAACCATGCCTTACCCAGGGTTTCCCACCGACATGCAGTCCCAAATGGCGGTAATGCTTTGTACTGTACCGGGCACCAGTGTCATTATTGAAAATATTTTTGAAAACCGTTTTCAAATTGCTGACGAACTGAAGCGGCTGGGGGCCAATATTAAAGTAGAGGGTAGAATGGCAGTAATCGAAGGGGTGCCAGCATTACACGGTACCCAGGTGAAGGCCACAGATTTACGGGCCGGGGCGGCACTGTTGATAGCCGGGCTGGTGGCCAAGGGCGAAACCATTATTAACGATTCCCACTATATTTATCGTGGCTATCAAGATATTGATAGCAAGCTGCAAAACCTAGGGGCAGATGTGAAAATTGTATAACGGTTATAATAATCGAAGGGGTGCATGTGCTCAAAGGAGTACCTGTGCCCCTTTTGTTTAAACTTACAGAGGTGATAATGTGCGTATCAGTGTTATCGCGGTGGGCAAGTTAAAGGAAAAATACCTAAGGGATGGGGTGCAGGAGTATTTAAAACGTCTGCAGCCCTACGCCAGAGTGGAAATAATTGAAGTAAATGACCAGCCCCATGGTGAGGGCCTATCTCCCCAAGGGGCGGAACAGGTAAAACAAAAAGAGGCAGAGCGGATTGAAAAGCACATCAGACATGACACCCTGCTAATTGCCCTGGACTTAGCCGGTAAAATGTACAGCTCAGAGGAACTGGCCGCTTATATGGAAAATTTAATGCTCAGGGGCAAAAGTGACATTACCATGATCATTGGCGGCTCGTTGGGCATCAGCCAACAACTGCTGCAGCGCTGTCAACTGAAACTATCCTTTTCCAAAATGACCTTCCCCCACCAACTAATGCGGTTAATTTTAGTAGAACAAATTTACCGCGCCTTTAAAATAATTAAAAATGAACCGTACCACAAGTAACGGCTAAATCACTTCGCTGTAGCTGCCCAAAAAAATAAACTTTTCCAGGTTGGCATCTAGCTGGCTCAGCAAGTTAACAGTTTGAGGCGAATAGGCTGAAGCCTCAAAATCGAAGTAAAACAGGAATTCAAAATCCCGGCCAGTCATCGGGCGGCTTTCCAGTTTGGTTAGGTTAAGGCCCAACGCCGAGAACTTGGCTAACAAAGTGTAAAGGGAGCCGGATTTGTGTGGCAGAGTCAGCATCACACTAATTTTGTTGGCCCCAGGATAAATCTTCATTGTTTTTGAAATGCAAATAAAGCGGGTATAATTATTGTCTCGATTTTGAATGTGGTCCGACAAAATATCCAATCCATAAAGTTTGGCACAGCATTCAGAAGAAATGGCAGCCAGATCGTGGCGGTTTGCAGCGGCTACATATTTGGCGGCCGCTGCGGTGTTGCTAAAATAGGTCACCTTGATCTGGGGGTGGGCCTTTAGAAACTCACTGCATTGCCGAATGGCCTGTTCATGGGAAACAATTTCACGAATATCGCCCAAAGCCACCCCGGGTTTGGCTAACAATGCATGATTGATTCTCAGGCGGATACTGCGCACGATATAAAATTTGTATCTTTCCATTAAGTCATAGACAGGGACCACCGTACCAGCCAAACTATTTTCAACGGGTAAAATGCCGTATTCGCACAGACCTTTTTCGACTGCCTGGAAAATCGCTTCAAAATCGTTAAAAAACATCAGTGCTGGTAGTGAAAATAATTTATCACCAGCCTGTTGTGAGTAAGACCCCTCGGTTCCCTGGCAGGCAACCCTAGCTTTGGTGGGAAAAGATTGGGTCAAATCACAGGTGGCCGCTTTAATTTCTTGGGCAAGCTGAGAGTTATGAGGGATCAACTGATTCTGATAGGCTCTGCTCAGGTCAAAGAGGGTGTTATATAACTGGCTGGCATAGGACTCCATTTCTTCCCCCGCAAGTTCGGCAATGCGGTTTAATACCTCCCTTTCCCTTTGGCTATCGAAAACAGGCAGCTGGTTTTCGATCTTATAACTGGCAATATCCGCGGCGGTGTTCATCCGCTTTAAAAATAACTCCACCAACTGCGAATCAATTTGATTAATTTCTTCCCGTAACTTTTTTATGTCCATGCCTCTGTCTCCTTCTAACTTAAAGTATCAGATCCAGCAAAGTAATGGCCATTACTGCCTCTACACAGGGCACCGCCCGGGGCACGATACAGGGATCGTGGCGTCCTTTAATGGTAAGGGCAGTATTTTTTTTATCAGCAAGACTGATAGAGTTTTGCTGAATACCAATGGAAGGCGTAGGCTTAAAGGCCGCCCTTAGAATGATTGGCATGCCCGAGGCAATGCCACCCAAAATACCGCCATGATGATTAGTTTTGGTTTTTACTTGACCCTGATCATCGTAGTAGAAGGGGTCATTATTTTGGGAACCTCTCAGTTTAGCAGCGGCAAAGCCGTTACCAAATTCCACACCTTTGACAGCGGGAATAGCAAAAAGGGCCGCTGACAACCTATTTTCCAGGCCATCAAATATTGGTTCGCCCACACCCACAGGAACGCCTAGGGCGCAGCCTTCTATAATTCCTCCAATGGAATCGGCCTGCCCCTTAACCAGTTGAATTTGCTCAAGCATTTGTTTACCTGCCTCATCGCTGAGCACCGGAAATTCTTTCTGGGTGATAGTTTCAAGTTCTGTGGCATTCACCGCCACCGCATCGAAGGGCCGATCGTTAATCTCTCCGATGGAGTAAATATGGGCTCCGATGGAGATGCCGCGACGTTCTAAAAGCTGTAAACAAACGGCACCGGCAAAGCAGAGTGGCGCGGTCAGCCGCCCGGAGAAATGACCCCCACCGCGAATGTCATTGGCACCATGATATTTCATGTGGGCACAATAATCGGCATGGGAAGGTCTGGGTACATCCAAAATATTGGCATAGTCTGCCGATCGACAATCGGTATTTTCAATGATGGCCCCAAGGGGGGAGCCACAGGTTTTGCCTGCCAAAAGGCCGCTGATAACTTTTGCTTGGTCAGCTTCCCGGCGCGTGGTGGAAAATTGATTTTTACCAGGGGCCCGGCGGGCTAGAAACTTTTGCACCCGGGCCAAGTCTATCGCTTCGCCAGGTGGCAAGCCGTCAATAACTACCCCCATGGCCGCGGAATGGGACTGTCCAAAAATCGAGATCTTTAGTTTCGTACCAAAATTAAAGGACATTGACCAACCCTCCCAACATTTTATAGTGCTCAAAAAATTGTGGATAGGACTTATTGATGGCTTCGGCACCTTCAATTATCAATTCATGTTGACATAGCATGGCCGCAATGGCCATTGACATGACAATTCTGTGATCTCCAAAGCCATTAACCACTCCACCTTGTAGGGGTTTACCGCCACGGATGACCAGTCCATCCTGCTTCTCGGTCACAGCGACGCCAATTCTGGTTAAATTCTCAGCCATGGCTGCCAGGCGGTCGCTTTCTTTAATTCGCAGGCGCCCGGCGTTATAGATTTCGGTGGTACCTTCAGCGGCGGCGGCCACCACCGACAGGATGGGAATTAAATCGGGAATTTCAGCAGCGTCAATGGTGCTGGCCGTTAGTGCTTTTCCGGTGGCATGGGCGGTGGCATTGGAGAAAGACACCTGGGCACCAAAGCCTTTCAGCACATTGATTATTTCTTTATCCCCCTGCAGCGACTCTTCCCTGAGACCGTCACATAAAATTTCACTGCCCGGCAAGGCGCCGGCACAGAGCCAAAAAGCAGCGTTGGACCAGTCTCCCTCCACTTGCAGACTTTGTGGGGAGCGATAGATTTGCCTGCCTTTAACAACGTAGCCCTCTGCCGATTGCTCTATCACAATGCCAAATTTTTTCAGCGTGGCCTTTGTCATGTTGACGTAGCCTTTGGACTCCAAGTGGGAAGTCAGCACAATGCGGCTATCTTCGGCCAACAGTGGCAGTGCAAACAACAGGCCGGAGACAAACTGAGAACTAACATCCCCGGGCAGGGTATAGGTTCCGCCGGTAATGGGGCCCTGTAGCGTCACCGGTAGTGCAGTGCGATCCCATTGGCAACGGTGGTCTTTAAGCTGATCGAGCACTTGATGAATGGGGCGGTGGGGCAACCTACCATGTCCCGTTAGGGTGGCCTTTACACCCAAAGCCGCCACCACCGGGATGAGAAAACGCAAAGTAGAACCACTTTCACCACAGTCAAGTTCTGCCACAGCAGACTGGTTTGACCAAAGGGGTGTCACCGTCAACAGATCCGGTTCAGTAATTGCAATCTTAGCCCCCAGCGCCCTTAGACAGTCCATAGTGACATGAATATCATCGGAATATGAACTAAGCCTAACAGTTGTGGGCTGATCTGCTAAGGCGGCAGATATTAAAATGCGATGGGCATCTGATTTGGAGGCGGGCGCTTTCACCCGCCCCTTTAAAGCCGATGGCGTGATACGAACGTTCATGCTAGGCCCCCTCACCAATTCCTTGTTTAATAAAATCCTCTAAAGCGGTAACAGGTATTTTGTGCAACAAACAGTGACCTATTCTTTTGGGAATTACCAACGTGATGGTGTCTCCGCGACGCTTTTTATCCAGCAGTGCTGCCTCTGCCAGTTCCTTGGCGCTAAAGGGAACAGTCAGGGGCAGGTTGTTGGCCAGCAGTGCCGCTGTAATGGGTTGGGAACAGTCCTCTTCGGAAAGCCCCAAGCGCCAAGCTGCGGTGCTGATGGTTTTCATACCCATGGCCACCGCCTGACCGTGGGTAATGGCATAACCACTGCACCGTTCCACAGCGTGACCGATGGTGTGCCCAAAGTTTAACAACTGACGATCACCGTGGTCATATTCATCCCGCATCACCAAGTCCCGTTTAATGGTGACACACTTTGTGATGATGTTTACCATGTTTTGTTGGACTTTTCCCGCTGCCAATTGGTCAAACAATTCCGGTGCGGCTAAAACTCCGTACTTAATGGCTTCAGCCACACCATCGGCATAAACTTTATCTGGCAACGTGGCAAAAACCGCCGGATCGCAAAGTACTAAACTTGGTTGGTAAAAGGTGCCGGCCAGATTTTTTCCGGCCACCAGGTCAATGCCGGTTTTACCGCCAACGGACGAATCAATGGCCGCCAAAAAGGTAGTGGGGATTTGCAAAAACCCAATGCCCCGTAGGTAAACAGAAGCGGCAAAGCCAGCCAAATCCCCGGTGACACCACCACCCAGTGCCACCACCAGGTCCGATCTGGTCAGTGGCTGCTGAGCCAAAAACTCCAGCACTTGACTTAAAACATTAATGTTTTTTGAACTTTCACCGTGTTTAAAAACAAATTTACATACCGTAAAGCCTGCTGCGGTCAACGCTTTGCCTACAACCTCTGCATACAGTGAATCTACAATATCGTCGGTCACCAGTGCTACCGTACAACGTGAAAACCTTTTGGCCACCTGCTGCCCGGTTCGCTGCAAAATTCCCTGTTCAATGATGATGTCATAACTCTTTGATGCGTTAACAGTAACAATTTTCATAGATACTCATTTCCTTTTTAGTCAGCAATGGATTCTTTAATCTTTCTTCCCTCTTGTAGCAATTCCTTTACCCGCTCCGGTTCATTAAATTGGAGCGCATCTCGATATTCAACCAGGCGTTCTAGCAAACCGTTCAATTCGCTGATTAGATTTTGCCGATTGGCAAAGAACAGTTCAGTCCACAAATTTTCGTTCAGCTTTGCCACTCTGGTCATATCACGAAAGCTACCGGCGGAAAACCCTTGATGCTTCGGCGCCAATTTGCTCTTAACATAAGCGCTTGAAACCACATGGGCCAACTGGGATGTGTAGGCAATCATCCGATCGTGCTCCTCGGGCGAACAAAGGGTAATGTTAGAAAAGCCAAGCTTTAGCCAAAATTGTTTCATAAAGTCCAATATCTCCAGCGGAGTTTGGTGGTAAGGGGTTATCAGCATCGAGGCGTTACAAAAGAGCTGCTCGTGGGCATATCTAAAGCCGGAATTTTCAATGCCCGCCATTGGGTGTGCCCCTATAAAAACAAAATCGTTAGCAATGGCGGTATCCAGCAGGGCCTCACAGACCATTTCTTTAACCCCACCGCAATCTGTAACAATGCAACCCTTTTTAAAGCTGGCTGCGTGAGTATTTATATAGTCGATGGTGTCTTTAGGATAAAGGGCTACGATTAGCATATCACATTCCGACAAGTTCTTTTCATCAAGGGCATCATCAATGGCCTCAAACAATTTGGCACAATATATCACTGAATCTTGAATATCCGTGCCAAATACTTTATAGTCGGTATTTTGTTTAATGGATTTGGCAATGGACCCGCCAATTAATCCAAGGCCTACCACCCCAATGTTCATTGTTCAAACCTCCTCATCAGTTGTAATAACTCCCGGGCCTCACCGGCCAACTGATTAAAGGCCTCGGGTTTCAACGATTGCGGACCATCGCAAAGGGCGCGACTGGGATCATTGTGCACCTCAATAATCAGACCGTCTGCTCCGGCTGCGATGGCTGCCAATGAAAGGGGCCTTACCAAGCGGGACATCCCTGCGGAATGGCTGGGGTCCACAATGATGGGCAGATGGGTTTTACTCTTCAACACCGGAATGGCTGATATATCTAACGTGTTTCTGGTGGCCGTTTCAAAGGTGCGGATACCCCTTTCGCAGAGAATCACATTTTCGTTGCCACCGGCCAAAATGTACTCTGCACTCATCAGCAGCTCTTCGATGGTATTGGATAAACCACGCTTCAGTAAAATTGGCTTTTGTAGCTTGCCAAGCGCCTTTAGCAGTTCAAAGTTTTGCATATTTCTGGTACCCACCTGAATTACGTCCACCTCTTCAAACAATGGGATATGGGAGATGTTCATAATTTCGGTTACAATGGGCAGTCCGGTCAGCCTTTTGGCTTCCAGCAAAAGCTTAATTCCTTCGGCGTGCATGCCCTGGAAAGAGTAGGGTGAGGTGCGGGGTTTAAAAGCACCGCCACGCAGCATGGTGGCTCCAGAACTTTTCACGCTTTCAGCAATGGTACAAATTTGTTCCCGGGATTCAACAGAGCAAGGGCCAGCAATTATTTGAAAATTACCACCGCCAATTTTAATACCGTTGATATCAACTACAGTATCATCGGTGTGAAACTTGCGATTGGCCTTTTTATAGGGTTCCTGCACCCGCTGAACGTCTTGCACGATATCCAGAGATTTGATTAGATCAATATCAACAATACTGGTATCACCTATAAGACCGATGACAGTTTGTTTTGTTCCCACCATAAAGTGGGTACTGATATTAAGGCTTTTTAGCCAAGTAATCAGAGGTTCCACCTGCTTTTCATCTGGGCTATTTTCTTTCAGTATAACAATCATTTTGCTTCCTCCTAAAGTTTATTTTTAGTAAATTTAATTCCTTCCAGTTCAATAAAATCTAAAATACCTTTAGTAACTGCTTCAATACTTTTAGCTTCGGTGTCAACGGTATACTTTGCCCGTTGATAGGTAAGTTGCCGTTTTTGCCACAGACTTTCAAGTTGGGATCGGCTCTGTTGCAGCAGCGGGCGGTTTTTGCCTCCGGTTCTCTGCATGGCGGTGTCCAGTGTGACATATAAGTAAACCACCAGACCCAACTGGTTAAGGGTTTGCCAATTTTTCTCCAACGCAGGGGCGCCACCACCGGTGGAAATTACCGTCCTTTGCTTGGAAGCTAACCTTTTTAATAAAGCTGTTTCAGCGGAACGGAAGTAGCTTTCTCCATATTGTCTAAAAATGCTGGGAATATCCATTTGCATCATACATTCAATTTCTTTGTCGGTGTCCATAAAATCAAAGTCTAATTCCTCTGCTAACTTGCTGCCAACTGAGCTTTTACCCGCTCCCATAAAACCAATTAGAATAATGTTTTTCTCTTTCAATTGTCCTCCTCCCATCGGATATCCTTAATAAAAAAACTCTCCATCCCAGCAAGGGACGGAGAGTTAATTCCGCGGTACCACCCTAATTGCGTTGGCCACTTTTACCGGTACGGGATTGTTTATCCGATACCTCTTCCTTGATAACGGGGGAAAACCCGGCTGTCCCTACTTGAATTTCAGGAAGCAACTCCGGAGCGAACTTCAATCAACCTTGCCCTAAAGAAGCTTCCAGTCTAGACTTCTTCTCCCTGAAGGGCAGCATTTGATCTACTTTTCTCCATCATTGTCGTTGGGATTAATTATGTTAGGAGCAAGGTTACCACATTGAGCAACGATAGTCAATAGCAATTTTAAAAAAACTTATTAAAAAATATATGCATTAAGCTTTAGCCTTTATACCAGGATAATACATTTTGATAGGAAGCAAACCCATAAAAACCCAAGGGGTCCTGCTGGTCAAATACCGGACCAAATATTCTTTCTGGTTCGCCACCCTCCGCCTTGATGCTCCAAAGGGCATTATCCTTTACATACAAAATGTGACGTCCATCCTTAGACCAAGATGGTTGATAAATGCCTTGTCCCGCCGTTGGCAAAGCCTGGACATTTGAGCCGTCGGCATTGGCTACATAAAGTGTTCGTGAATTCACCCAGGCATTTAGAGAATCAAGGTTTTCAAATCCCCAGACATCGTTGCCCAGGTTTTTGGCAGCAACAAAGGTTATTTTTTTGCCATCCGGTGAAAATTGAGGGTCAATGGTTACACAGCCGTTTGGGTTTTGTAAAGGTTCAAGCTGGCCGGTCTTTAAATTAACCAAGACAAGGCTTTTATCCGCCCAGGCAATGCGCCCACCACCTGCCACCATTAACAACTGCCCCTGTGGTGAAAAGGACAGCCACTCATTGTAGGTTAATCCAGAGGTAATTGGTTTAGGTTTGGGGTCGGTTTCACCCAATTGCAGTTTATACAGATCAACTCCATCCGCTGCTATGGACTGGCCGTGGGCGGGAATTAACCAAAAAAGTAGCCCGGCACCATCTTTCTGCCAACCTGCCAGCTGGATTCCTGTACCAGGGGTTTGCAGGTGGTTAACAGGCTTACCACCGTTAACAGCCACCGTTAACAGCACGTCATCCATATTCCCTGGTTCTTTAGCGGCAATGGTATCATTGTAGGCGATGGTTTTTCCATCGGGAGACCAAGTGAAGTTGGGAAACTTACCGGAAGTTTTAACCAGCCGCTGGGGTGCCCCCTCTGTTGATAACAGCCAAAGGCCTTCTTCGGTACTTACAGACATGACGTTGGCAGTGGGAGACCAAGAAAATTTATCAGCCATCACCGGGCCCGGTAAACCCTGTACCTGGTGAGCCTGGGTACCGTCTTTGCGCACCAGCCAAAGAGGGCCACTCATTGCACTTTTATCGGTCACTTGGATAAAAGCCAAGCACTCACCGTCATAAGACCAGGTGGGTTGCAGCGCATCACCAAACCCCCACCAACACCAAACAAATTATTATCGGACGGGTAAATGGTTTAAAACTCAAGTTTTTCAACCTCCTTTTTTACAAGTTATAACACGTTGGTTTTGCAATCCTGTTACGGGATGTTACAAACTTGTTACAGATGCTAGCGCTTTTGGAGGTAGTTCGGGAACAATAATCCTTACTATAAGCCCCTGTCCCGGAGGGGATGCAAACTCTAATTTGCCCCGGTGTAAGCCCAGTATCTCTTTGACGATGGACAGCCCCAGTCCCGATCCGCCCGAATTTCTCTCTCGGGCGGTGGCTGGACGATAAAATCTGGTTGCCAGTTGGGCAAGCACATGCTGCGGTACCCCGGGTCCCGAATCTTGAATGGTGATATAGACGAAGCCTTGTTTTGCCTCTGACTTTAATTGAACTAAACCACCAACTGGTGAGTAGTAAACGGCATTAATAAGCACATTAACCAACGCTTGATGTAACCAGTCTGGGTCGCCTTCGAGCCAGATTTCCTTTGCTTCAGCCGGATGTATTTTAATTTGCCGTTCGGCGGCCAGAGGTTTAATTACCCAGAGGGCCTCCTCTATAAGGTTAGTAACCCTAATGGGTACGTTATTAATTTTTAGTTCCGGGTTATCCAACCTGGCCAAAAGCAGCAAACTGTCCACTAAACGGCCCAGTCGTTCGGTCTGGCGTACAAAAGCCTCAAGTTCTTTGGGCTTAGTTAAAGAGTTTTGATTCATCCCTTCGGCCAGCGCCTGTAATGAAGCCAGTGGCGTGCGCAGTTCATGGGCGGCGTCCGCTATAAATGCCCGCCTTTGTTCATCCATTTTAGCAATGCGGGCAGACATATTATTGAAAGCCTTAGCTAAAGTGACAATTTCGTACCCCCCAGCCACAGCAACCGATTGATTCAACTCTCCAGCCTGAAGCCGACCGATGGCATGGGTAAGGTGTTCCAGCGGTCTGGACATTGAGTTTGCCAACAGCAGACCAAAACTGGCGAATATTATGGAAAATACCCCGCCAAGCAGCCAAAGTCGGTGCTTTAACTGGGCCTCCTCCTGCCGCAGCACTGATAAATCCTGTATCAGCAATAGACGACCGGATGTTTTGTCTGTAATCTTTAAAGGGGCAACGGTGTAGGCCACCCACCTTTCACCGGTGTCAAAGATTGCGGCACGGAGAATGTTAGGTTCTATAAGTTGAGATGGCAGCGGTAGGAGCTTACCGCTTAAACTGCCGTCACCATAGCCATCCACCCGCACTCGGTTGTCTGGCCCCAGCCATAAAAGGCGACCACCCGCAGACAACCCCAGTTGTTGAGCCGCTTGCGCAGGGTCGGCAGAGGATTTAAGGGAGTGAGAAAAGGCAGCAACTATTCCCTCCATAGAGGAAAGGGCCTTTTCCCTTTGGGCTTCCAGCGACATGTTGAGGGAAGTTTGTACCGCCAGCCCCGTCAATAGCGCAGTAACGGTAATGGCAATGACAGCGTAGCTAATGGCCAAACGCCAGCGCAGACTTGTAAATTTGCTATTTAGCCAGAACATAGCCGACACCAAACCTTGTCAGGATAATTGATGGATTAGCAGGGTCTTGCTCTATTTTTTGGCGCAATCTCCTGACGTGCACATCTACCGTTCGCAAATCACCTGGGAAATCATAACCCCAAACAGTTTCTAGTAAACTAACCCGTGAAAAAACTTGTCCGGGGTGGCGGGCTAAATGAGTAAGTAACGCAAATTCGGTGGGGGTTAGGGTAAGCTGCTTACCGCGTACAGCAACAGTTTGCTTATGCAAATCAATTCGAACTTGGTCGTTGCAAACCGTTATAGTTGCTCCATGGTACTGCCTTTTGGTGCGGCGCAGTATTGAGCGGATGCGTGCCACCAACTCCCGGCTGTTAAAGGGTTTGGTTACATAGTCGTCAGCTCCAAACTCCAGTCCTAAAATTTTATCAATGCTGTCGTCCCGGGCAGTTAGCATTATTATAGGCACATCGGAGTTTTTGCGTAATTCTTGACAAACCTCAAGTCCATCTTTAATCGGAAGCATTAGATCAAGAATAACAAGTTGAGGCATGTGTAATCTAAAAACAGTTAGTGCCTCACCGCCGTCTCTGGCAATAACCACTCTAAATCCAGAGGCAGTTAAGGTGTTACTTAAACCACTGACCAAATCTGGTTCATCGTCCACTATCTGTATAAGGTAGCCGGTGCCTTGCTGCTTAGAATTTTCCATACTACTTAGTTACTCCTTGTATTCAATAAAAGTGCTGCGAAGCACAAAACGTTAGAAACTGCTAAGTGTTTAACCACTACTAACATACATCAACACCGGCAAATTTGTCCATAGCGAAGGTCCTTTAACCAACTATTACCGCGTCATCAACACATAGTTATGAGGTCTGATTTTACAAGTAACAACAATTTTTACTTATACCCGGTATAAATATTATGTATTATACATTGCATGACAATATACTTTATAATAACATCATGAAAGTGAAGATAATAACAATCACCACAGTGGGCGTTACCGGTTGCGTTAAGAAAGAAAGAATAGGAGGAGATATAACAAAGCATAATTTTAGTGACCAAAGATTTAATTTTGAAATTAGAGGTGAAAAATTATGGCAGAAAATAATCGGCCAATGACCAGTGCCGAGTATATGGATAATGCTACGATGAACAAGTCCCATTATAAGTTCATATTTCTGTTAGCATTTGGTTATACCTTTGAACAGATTGATGTTTTTAACTTTTCCTTCGCGGCTCCAGCACTGACACAGTACTGGGGTGTATCAATGGAGTGGGTTGGTTTAGTCAACTCCTGTGCCTTTATCGGTATGTTGCTTGGTTGTTGGTTGGGCGGTTGGGCTGCTGACCGCTTTGGACGAAAGACAACATTTTTAGCATCGATTTTAATGTTTTCCATCTGCTCTTTAGTAAACGGTTGGGCACCTAACCCTGACATATTCCTAGCCGCCAGAACATTGACGGGTGTCGGTATGATGGGTATGGTGGTGGTGGCAATGGTTTACATTGCCGAGTTATTGCCAGCCGCAGTTAGGGGAAGATGGCAGGCCATTGCTTTGGCCACTGGACTATTAAGTATCCCATTACTTGGCCAATTTGCGTCTTGGATTGTACCTAGAGATCCCGAAGGTTGGCGCTATGTGATGTACATTGGTGGTTTCGGCTTTGTTATTTTAGCATTTAGTCGTCACTGGTTGAAGGAATCCCCCCGATGGTTAATCAGTAAAGGCCGCTATAAAGAGGCCGAAGAGGTAATCCAGTATTTTAGACCAGATGTCAAGGTGGACCTCAGTGCCGAAGCACGAGGCGAAGTTAAAGTACACAAAGAGAAGGAAGTAACCAATACCTTAGAGGTACTTAAGTTTATATTTAGTAAAGAGTACAGAAAAAAGACGTTGGTGTTGATCAACCTGGTGGTTTGGAACACTGTTGGTTACTTCATGTTCTTTGCCTGGATGCCTACCCTGCTCAACGAGTATGGTTTTTCGCTGGAAGATGCCCTGTGGATGGTGGCGCTGGTATCCTTCGGTAGCCCCATTGGTAACTACATTGCAGCGTACTTCACTGATAAAGGTGGCCGTAAGATTCCAATTGTTGTCTATGCCGCAGTAATCGGTGTGCTGACGGTGCTGTTCGGTACTCTGAAGCTGCCAATGCTGATTGTGATTATCGGTTTTGTTATTAGAATCTTGATGGATGGTATCTTTGTTTTGATGTGGTCTTACCTTGCCGAGGCTTACCCCACCGAATTTAGAAGTAGTGGTACAGGCCTTATCTTTAGTACAGGCCGTATCCTTAACGTCGGTGCCATGGCGATGGTGCCTGTCATTTACCAACAATTTGGCTACGCCGTTTTGTTCGGCATTATCGGTGCTATGTATGTAGCCATAGCCGTTGTCACTGGTTTCTGGGGCGAAAGAACAGCTGGTCGTTCACTGGAAGCAATTGCTGAAGGGGATGAAGATCAACCGGAAACCGCTGTAGCTACTGAACTAGCTGGCGCTAAAGCAAAATAGTTTTAAGACAAGATTTACTGATTAAAAACTTGCTCTCCTTAAATGTTAAAGCCTCCTGTTCTGGTTAGCAGGGGGCTTTAATGTTGAGGTCAACTATGCCGCAGCTTTTTAACAAAGG
Source organism: Peptococcaceae bacterium 1198_IL3148 (assembly GCA_036763105.1). NCBI lineage: Bacteria > Bacillati > Bacillota > Clostridia > Eubacteriales > Peptococcaceae > Peptococcaceae bacterium 1198_IL3148. The sequence goes on from JBAIYS010000014.1 coordinate 51,705, forward strand.
GAGCGAGAGGAGGAAATAACGGTTATGCTAAATGGCTATTTGCAAATTATTTTAACTGCCATCGGTTTTGCTGCTTTGCCGGTAATCACCAAGCTAGGCTATAACCTTGGTTTAACTGAAGGCATCATGTTGTTATTAAGATTTCTGATAGCCAGTGTCACATTGGTATTTTTATTGTTAATGAGCAAAAGCAACCGGTTTTATACATATAAATCATACTTACCCCAATTGGTGGTGCATGGCTTGGTGTTTTTTGGCAGCGCCTATTGCTACACCCTGTCCATTAAGTATATGTCTGCCACCATTACCAATATATTGCTTTATACTTATCCTCTAATGGTGGTGCTGATGTCAACGTTCATTTTTAAAGAAAAAATAACGTTGATTAAGGGCGTAACCTTACTGACTACTTTTTTTGGTTGCTTGCTGGTGATAGACGTCATAAGCATGTCCACCCAGCAAATGAGTAGGTTGGGGGTTTTATATGGCATAGGCTCAGCCGTATTTTATGCCATATATAATATTAACGGACAGTACCTTGCTAAAAAGAAGTTGCAACCCTTGACCATTACAACCTATACATCAATTGTTTGCCTATTAGCAACTGTGATTGTTTTTCCTCCTGTTAATGCTTTTGTTGGTCATTCATATTCAGCTATGTGCTTAGTTGGTCTGGGCACAGCTTTATTATGTACCGTCATGCCACTCTTTTGTTATGCCAAGGGGATAGCGGTGTTGGGGGCAAGTCGAGCCTCTATTTTAAGCAACATAGAACCAGTTTTTGCTATTGTATTGGCCGGATTACTTTTAGGAGATAGATTGACAATTATCCAATTAACTGGTGCTTTATTGATTATTTTTGGGGCTATGTTGTTAAAACTGGATGAAGTGAAACATCCAAATACGTTAAATCATAGCGTTACTCGCCAAGTGTAAAGGGTATCGTTTAATTACCTTTAGGTTATTGAATATCTAATTTGCCTTATCATTTACCAACCAAGATATTGGAATTATGTTGCTGAGTGCTTTTATGTGTGGAAAGGGGCGAAAGTGCGTGAAAAGCTTTTTCTTAATTAAGAATAAACTGATCGCCATATTGCTGGCGGTGGCATTGGTGCCGATGATTATATCGACCGGTTATCTTGCGTTATATTTATCCAACATTGTGGAAAAGGATTTTATTAGTAACACCAATAAGCAAATTCAACAGGTGAACAATGCGGTTAATGTGTTTTTTGAAAGTATCAGTGAAAACGTTAAATTTCTGGCGGAAAATGTTGCGGTGAAAAACGCCGATGACACAATAACATCCTACGTAAATAATCCCGGCGGGGCAGATGGCTTAGTTCAAATGTCCCCATCATTGAGCACAGGTATAGAGAAGGAAATATACGATGTTTACTTAGCCTATGCAGAATCTCACCCCCGGTCGGCCTATGTATACATGGCAACCACCGATGGTAATTATGTGCAATGGCCCGATGGCAAAATCATGAGCAATTATGACCCCAGAGAAAAACCCTTTTTTCAGACCGCCATGGCCAATCAGGGCAAAGTGTCCCGAATTGACCCGTATTATTATCCCGCAGATGATTGTTTTATAATTACCACCACCACAGCCATTACAAATGATGCCGGTGAGGTCATTGGGGTGCAAGGGCTTGACGTCACCTTAGACATTATTACCGACATGATTAAAAATATTAAAATTGAAAAGACCGGCTATATCATACTGACGGATAGCACCGGCACCATCATTGCTCACCCCAAGGATGAAGCAATGAATGGTAAAAACATCCAAGACCTAAAGAATGAACAATTAAACGCTGCGCTCACCATAAATAGCGGGGACTTTGAAACCAATGTTAATGGTCGGGATTGCTTTGTAAATGTCTTTACCTCCGCCGATACTGGCTGGAAGTTTATCGCCATTGTGGAAAAGGCGGAGCTGATGGACAAATTTGTCGGCATTGCCCAACAGCTGATGGTGCTGTTAATAGTGTTATTATTAGGCATAGCTTTGTTGGCGTCATATATTGCCAACAGAATATCAAAGCCAATAATCACCTCGGCAAATTTTGCCCAGGAAATTGCCAATGGCAACCTTACGGTAGAAAATATCGATATTAAACGAAGTGATGAAAACGGGCTGCTAATAGATGCCTTAAACCGAATGAAAGAGAATCTTAAAGAAATAATCCAAGGGTTGCAAGTTTCTTCAGCTAATTTAAATGATTCAGCCGAGCAGTTAAATATTCAATCGCAACAAACTTCGGCCGGGTCGTCAGAAAATGCGGCCACCGTCAGTGAAATAGCTGCTACTATAGATCAGGTGGCCAGTGATGTAAACGAAGTGGCCAATCTGTCAGAAAAAGTTTCCCGGGAGGCGGAACAAGGTTCTATAGGTGTTGAGAAGGTCACAAATCAAATGAAACTAATTTCCAGCACCAATGATGATGCCTCGCGGGTGGTGGAAGAGCTGGCTCAATCATTAAATCGGGTTAATGAAATTGTATATCTAATCACCAGCATAGCGGAGCAAACTAATTTACTGGCCCTCAATGCCGCCATTGAAGCAGCCCGGGCTGGAGAACAAGGGCGTGGATTTGCGGTGGTTGCTGAGGAGGTTAGAAAGTTGGCCGAACAATCGGCAGATGCCTCCAAGGACATTACCGGCCTGATTAATCGGGTTCAAGTGGATTCACAAAAGGCGGTGGAGGCTATGTCTGAAGGAAGCAGACAGGTGAACGAAGGTGTTATGGTGGTGGAGCAGGTCGGTAGTAATTTTGTGGGTATTACCAATTCCATAGAGGATCTGGTGAAACAAATTCAGGGGGTTGCGGTGGCAGCCGAACAAGTTGCTGCCGGTATACAAAATGTTTCTGCCACCACCGAAGAGCAAACTGCCGCCATGGAAGAAATATCTGCCGCTAACGAGCAACTTAAATTAATGGCTAACAACCTAAATCAAATGATAGACAGGTTTACCGTATAAAGTGTTTAAGACTAAAAAAGTCACCCTGTAATGCAGAGGGTGACTTTTTTTGTGTGGTTTATAATTCAGCAATGTTTTCGTGCAGCGATTTTAAGAAATCATTAATAATTTTAGGCAATCTATATTTTGGGTTGGTAATATAACCAACTGAAATGCTGGTGTCAAAGTCTGAAATCGGTATGGCATGGATTAGCCCGTCACGCAAGTAAATATCCCTTTGTGACATTTTTTCTGGAAAGAAAGCCACATAATCTGAGTACTCAATCATTTTAAGAATGGTTCTATTTTCATCGGCCCGAAAAGCAATGTTGGGCTTTGGCATATTATTAAAAAGGGAACTTAGCCCGGTATTATAAGTTTGGAATTCCTGGCGATAAGCGATATATGGTTGCAATAACATTTCTTCCAAAGTGACACTTTCTTTATTAAATAGTGGCGAGTGCTGCCCCACATATAATACATAGCGATCTTCAAATAGTCCGTGATATTTAAGGGAGCCTAAATCTAAAGTTGGGTCATTAAGAATTAACCCCAGACTTGAAAGACCAGAGGTTACATTGCGAATGATTTCGGTACTTTCAGCAGTTTGAACGGATAGCTTTAAAGGTTGTTTACCCTTTGTTAAGCTCAGAATGCATTTGGGAATGATAAAATCACAGACGCAGGGAATGGCAGAAATGTTAATCATTTCTGATTGATATTCAGGCGAGAGCGCCCGGATTTCTTCGATAATCGAAAAAATATCATTGGCTTTTTCAATAACCAGTTCGCCAAGATGGGTGGGATGTACCCCTTTGCAGCTGCGTTCAAGCAAAAGAATGCTAAGCTCCTTCTCTAAACTGGTGATGGAAGAACTTAACGCTGATTGTGAAATATAATTCTTCTCTGCGGCAATGGAAATAGAATTATACTTGGCTGCTTCAATTAAATGATGAAGTTGCCCTAACTTCATAGTGTAATCGACCCCCCTCTATATCACGACATTTTCCTACAAAACATATAGTTAATTATAACCTACTTTATTGATTTTTTTAAGTGGTAAACATCTACTCCCATCCCTAAGTTTATCTATATCCCCTATCAGTTTTTGCTGATTCTCAGTGAAAAGTAAAAATGATAAATTAAACACATAATCATTGTGATGGTCCTCACAAAATTATAGAGGACTTAACTTATTTAAAAAATCAACTGTATATTAATTAAATAAAAATTAGAAAGGAGATAGATGATATGAAAAGAACCGCACTAACCAATAAATTATTGGTATTAGGTGTTGACGGCATGGACCCAAGAATTAGTAAGAAATTTTTAGCAGAAGGGAAAATGCCTAACCTACAAAAATTCATCGAACGCGGAGCAGCCCGGGAAGATTTACACATGTTGGGAGCAATTCCAACCATTACTCCTCCTTGTTGGACAACCCTTGCCACCGGTGCTTATCCAGGTACCCATGGCATTACCTGCTACTGGAGACAATCACCAGAAAGTCTGGACGCAGTGGTTTATAATATGGATTCTCGCAACTGTACTGCAGAACAAGTTTGGAACATCACCGCTGAATCTGGTCTAAAGACAATGGTTTGGCACTGGCCTGGCAGTTCTTGGCCTCCAACCTCCAATAGCGAAAACCTAAATGTTGTGGACGGTACCCAACCAGGTTCAGTCAATATGGGTGTGGCCCAGCTAGACTGGGAAAAAATTATTGTTGCTTCTCCTGACATTGAAGAAGTGCGTTATGCACCAAGGGTGGAAAAACCGGCAGGTGTTGGCTGCATCATCACTGACTTGGAAGACACCTTAGACGATGAAGTTGATGATGAAATGATGGAACTTTGGTGGGGCGATAAAGCTCGCGAAGGTGGCGAGATTCGCACCTATGTGATGGATGATGAAGATACCGAAGTGGTTATTGGTAGTAAAGTGGCTTATGACATCATTAACTCTCCGCTGAAGGAAGCTAAAGGCTGGGCCAATGCTCCAGAGGGTGCTAAAGAATTCACCATTCTAACCTCTGGCGGCGTAATGAGACGTCCGGCATTGATTCTGAAAAATGAAGCTGGCGAGTACGACCGGGTGGCCATCTACAAGAACAAAAAAGCTGCAGAGCCCATTGTGGTGTTAGAAAAAGGCAAAATGGTAACCGGCATTATCGATGAAGTAACTAAAAAAGATGTTACTAAACCGGCATGCCGTTCTTATAAGATCTTAGAACTGGATCCAGCAGGCAATAATGTTAGAGTTTGGATTAGTAATGCCCTGGATATCTCCAATGACCAACTATGGCATCCCAAAACTCTCTACCAAGAGATTGTTGAAAATGTTGGTCATGTTCCACCGGTTAGTTTAATTGGTGGGGAAGATGACGAACTGGTGCGGGAAATCTTTGAACCCTCTTGGGCTATCTACAACAAATGGCAAGCGGATTGTTTAAATTATTGCATCAAAGAAAAAGGTTACGAAGTGGTATTCTCCCACCTTCACAACATTGACTGTGCAGGTCACCAGTTATGGCATTTAGCTAAGACATTGGAGCCATGGAACTATACCGATGAAAAAACCTATCAAGGATTTATTGAAAAATTCTATGAGCAAACAGATGATTATCTCGGCGAATTCTTGCATTTGTTAGATGAAGGCTGGACTGTATTAATTGTAAGTGACCATGGACTGATGGTTGGGGAAAACGTACCTCCTATTTTAGGTGAATACGGTGGCCTAAATACAAAGGTTATGGAAGAGCTGGGCTATACAGTGATGAAAAAAGATGAAAACGGCAATTCCATTAGAGAAGTTGACTGGGAAAAGACCAGAGCAGTGCAGATCCGCAGTAACTACATTTATATCAACCTCAAGGGCCGGGACAAGTACGGGATTGTAGATCCCAAAGACAAGTACGATTTAGAAGAACAAATCATTTCCGACCTGTACAATTACAGAGATGAGAGAACTGGTAAACGTGTTGTTGGCATCGCCCTCAGAAACAAAGATGCTGTATTACTAGGTGCCTATGGACCAGAATGTGGTGACATCTTCTTCTCCATTGAAGAAGGATACAACAGACTACATGGTGATAGTATTTCAACTTCAGAAGGATACTTTGAAACCTCCGTTTCACCACTATTTATAGCAGCTGGTGCCGGTATTAAGTCTGGATTTACAACCGATCGTATCATTAGACAAGTGGATGTTGCACCTTCAGTTTCAGTATTGCTAGGTTTACGTTACCCTGCGCAATGCGAAGGAGCTCCGATTTATCAGATTTTCTCTGAAGAAGTTTGATAAATTTTAGCGCAGCTATCAGGTAACACTCTGATAGCTGCTTTTTATCTGATACCTGCCTTTTAAAGGAGTGAGCACGATGCAACGAACTGCAGAAATGGGAATGATATTAGTTACCATATTGTGGGGGGCCAGTTTTGTAACTGGAAAACTAATACTGGCAAGCACCACTCCCCTGTACTACACCAGCATTAGATTTATTGGGGCGGCCATAGTTTTAGGGCTGATCTTTCACAAACGCTGCAAAAAACTTGACAAATCAACATTGATAGCGGGGCTATTGATTGGCGCCGCAGTTGCAGTGGGTTACATCGTGCAAACAGTGGGCTTAAACTATACAACGGCTTCTAAAGCAGGATTTATTTCTGGTCTGTATGTGGTGATGGTACCAGTTATGGTTTGTGTTATCAGAAGAAGTCTGCCCCGGGTTAATGAACTGATTGGAGTGCTGTTGGCCACAATAGGCCTGGGGGTGCTAAGTTTAAATGGGAGCTTTAGTATGGGCTTTGGCGATCTGATGATATTTGTAAGCGCAGTAATGTTTGCCACTAGCATCATTCTTATCAGTCGCTTTGCCAAAGACTGTGACCCCATTTTACTGACCATTATTCAAATTGCGGTAACGGCGGTGACAGCACTGATTTTTGCAATAATGCTGGAACCACCGCTCTTAATTGAAGTGTTTGATACCAATTTGATTCTATTACTGCTTTTTACCATCTTTTTTGGCACAGCGGTTAATACCGCCGTACAGAATTGGGCTCAGAGCAAAATAAGTGCAACCACCACATCCTTGATTTTGGTTTTAGAACCGGTGTTTGCAGGAGTATTTGGCTTTTTATTGTTGCATGACCCGCTGGGCTTAAAAGAAGTGTTTGGCAGTTGCCTGATCATTACTGGCATGCTGATCACATTGCTATTAACACCAAATACTTCACCGCCGAGGAGTGCACAAACTGCCCATGGCAATATATAACTTAGTGAATTTAAGGAGTGTAGCATATGTCTTTACAACAATTAAAATCAGACAGTTTTGAGGAAATTATCTATGACAACTGTGAACCATGTCTGGTGATCTTTTCAAGAAAAAGCTGCCACGTATGTAAAGAAGTGGTTCCAATGTTAGAAGAAATGAAACCGCAATATGAAGGTAAGTTTGGCTTCTATTATGTTGATGTTGAAGAAGATAAAAACCTATACCAAAGGTTTTCATTAAAGGGTGTTCCGCAAATTGTCTTTTTTAATGACGGCCAGTACCAAGGAAAGTTAGCAGGTGAAGTTGAGGAAGACGAAGTGGAAGAAAAGATCGCAGAAATTCTTGGTGCATAATGCAAAAGGGGTGTAAAATACATGGCTAATGTTTATGATTTGATAATTATTGGTGGCGGCCCTGCCGGGCTTTCTGCCGCTATCTACGGTGGACGGGCTAAACTTAAAACCCTGGTGATTAACAAAGGGACAATTGGCGGTTTGGTAGATACCACCCGGGAAATTGTTAATTACCCTGGTTACATTAAAACCAGTGGCCCAGAGTTAATGAAGGATTTTCACAACCATGCCTTAAGTTTTGGCGTTGAATTTGTAAAGGGCGAAGTGGTAAGCGTTGATTTTGCTCAAGAGGAGAAAGTAGTTAAGACTAAAAAAGGACAAGAATTTACCGCCAAAGCGGTGATTGTCGCCTGTGGCAGTCAACCGCGACTGCTGAACATCCCTGGCGAAAAAAGACTGCGGGGTAATGGTGTGGCCTACTGCGCCACCTGCGATGCCGAATTCTTTGAAGGGGAAGACGTGGTGGTGGTTGGCAGCGGCGACCAAGCCATTGAAGAGGGCATGTTCATTACCAAGTTTGCTCGCAAAGTGACGGTAATTGTTCTCCATGATGAAGGCATTCTCGATTGCAATAAAGTCAGTGCCGAAAGAGCCTTTAATAACGAAAAGATGGAGTTTATTTGGAACTCAACGGTGGAGGAAGTGCTGGGCGAAGACAGCGTCGAAGGGGTAAAAATTAAAAATCTAAAATCTGGTGATTCAACAGAGTTTAAGTGCCAGGGGGTATTCTTCTTCGTTGGCATGGTTCCAGCCACCGGCTTCCTTAAAGAAAGCGGCCTAGAGATGGATAAAAGAGGTTATATCCCGGTTAATGATTTGATGGAAACCAATCTTGAAGGGGTATATGCCGTTGGTGACAACCGGGTTAAATACCTAAGACAAGTTGTTTCTTCAGCCGGAGATGGAGCTACCGCAGCGGTGGCCGCTGAGCGGTACATTGAAGAAGTTAACAATTTTAATGCCGAAGTGCTGCAAAGCGATAAAAAGGTGCTGCTGTTATTCTTCAACGCCTTAGTTAATGAAAGCTTAGAATTTAGCACGCTGTTAGAAGAATTGAACAGCGAAATCGGCGATCAATATAAAATAGTCAAAGTTGATTTGGCAACTAAGAAAAATCTGGCAGTGAAGTACGATATCAAAACAGCACCGTCAGTTGTGGTATTAGACCATGGAAAAGAAATCAAACGGTTAGAGTGCGTTTTAGATAAAGAAAAACTAAAATCTCAAATTTGCTAACTGGCATGACCTAGCTTTTCTTGGGCTAATTCTTCCATTCTCACTCTTGATTAAATAGCTAATCTGCAGAAAGAGGAGTTGTCCGATGGAATATTTTGGCGAAGAAGCATTGGGCCTGATTGAAACAAGAGGCATGGTTCCAGCAATTCAAGCGGTGGATGTCATGTGCAAAGCTGCTGATGTGGTACTGGTTTCCTATGAAAATATGGGTTCCGGACTGGTTACCGTTATGGTTAAAGGTGATGTTGCCGCAGTGAGGGCAGCTGTTGAGCAAGGGGCAGCGGCAGCGGCAGCCATTGGTGAATTGACAGCCTATCACGTCATGCCGCGCCCCATCAGCCGGGTAGGGAAGATTGTTTCGAAACACGACATAGATGCGGACTGATATTGCTTTGGAAGGTGAATCCACGTGAAGAAAAGTGATGCTTTAGGATTCGTAGAAACTTACAGCCTGGTTTCGGTGCTAGAAGCAGCGGATGCCATGTGCAAGGCTGCAGATGTAGAATTAGTCGGTTATGAAAACGTGGCTTCTGGTTTGGTTTCCGTTGTGGTTCGCGGTGACGTAGGAGCAGTAAAAACCGCTGTGGAGGCTGGTGTCAAAGCCGCCAGCAAAGTGGGCAACGTCTATAGCTCCAATGTTATTGCCAGACCACATCCCGATGTAGAAAAGATTATCGCCAAACACGTCATTGACTGGTAAATAACGGTGGAAAGGGGGAGGAGTTGGGATATGTACACAATAGACAATGATTTGCTCTCGGTCCAAGAGGCGCGAATTCTTGTGGAAAATGCCCGTGAGGCCCAAAAAGTATTGGCGACTTTCCCCCAAGAAAAACTAGATCGAATTGTCCAACACATGGCTGAAGAGGCTTGTAAATATGCCAAAGAGCTGGCCATCATGTCCTGTGAAGAAACGGGATTTGGCAAATGGCAGGATAAGTATGTCAAAAATGTTTTTGCCAGTAACTTTCTTTATCAGAAAATCAAGGATATCAAGGTGGTCGGCATTATTGGTGAAGATAAAGAAAACAAAACCATAGATATTGGCGTGCCCGTCGGGGTGATTGTGGCATTGCCACCGGCCACCAACCCTGTATCCACCACCATATATAAAACTTTAATTGCCATCAAATCTGGCAATGCTATCGTTTTTTCTCCACATCCTAAGGCAAAGAAAACCATTGGCAAAGTGCTAGAGATACTGATTCGGGCTGCTGAAGAAAGCGGATTGCCCAGTGGTGCCATCGGTTATTTGCGCACGCTGGCCACTAACGGTACGGTGGCATTAATGAATCATCGAGATACTTCGCTGATTATCGTTACCGGTGTACCCAAATTGATCAAAGAGGCCTACAGCTCCGGAAAACCCACCATTTACGGTGGCCCGGGCAATGGCCCTGCCTTTATAGAACGTACCGCCGACATAAAAAAGGCGGTGGCCGATATTATTGTCAGCAGAACCTTTGATAATGGAATTGTTTCCGCTTCAGAACAATCCATTGTGGCGGAGGACTGTATTGCCGACGAAGTGAGGCAAGAACTAAAAAATAGTGGCGCATATTTCATGTCCGAACAGCAATCGGAACAGCTGGGCAAGTTATTTTTCCGTCCCGACGGCAGTTTAAATTGGGAAATCGTCGGTAAATCCGCTGTGGAGTTGGCCCAGCGAATTGGCATCAACGTTCCGGCAGATACCAAAGTGTTGATTTCAGAACAAAAATATGTGTCCGCTACCAATCCCTATTCCAGAGAAAAACTTTGTCCTGTCTTGGCGTTTTTTGTCGAAAAGGATTGGATGAATGCCTGCGAAAAATGCATAGAGTTGCTGATCAATGAGGGCCGGGGACATACGCTGGTTATCCACTCAAATAATGAACATGTAATTCGTGAATTTGCCCTAAAGAAACCAGTATCAAGGGTGCTGGTGAACACTCCCGCCACATTGGGAGGGATAGGAGCAACAACCAATCTCTTTCCTGCATTAACCTTGGGCTGCGGTACCGCGGGCGGCGGGTTCACTTCTGATAACGTGTCACCAATGAACTTGGTGAATATCCGAAAAGTGGGCTATGGTGTGCGACATCTGGCAGACATCACCAATGGTGTGCAAGCGGGGAATTGGGCTGAAACAAATGGAATCGGTAGCTCCGCCAACCAAAGTGCCATTGATTACTCCCATGAGTTAAAAGAGATGCTGGAAAAAATACTTAAACAAATTAAGTAGTGCACAGACAACCCAGTGGGGGGTACTAACTGTCAGAGATTATTTTAGCAAGAAGGAGGAAAGAAATTTGGACATTAACGAGTTTTCCAATAAATTTACCGATGCAACCAAGCATTTGTCCCCGGAAGAAAAGGCTGCCATTATGAAATTGTTCCAGGGTATTTCCAAGGAACTGTCTGCAAACCCTTCGGCAACGCACAATGAGACAAAGTCCGCTGGGTTTGAAGGCGAAATCACCGGACTGACACCGCGCTTGGAAAGACTGCGGGCAGCTTATTTAAAGGTTAAACCCAGTGTCAGCACCTATCGGGCCAGAGCTTTCACCCAGGTGGCCAAAGAAAATGAGGGTTTACCCAAAATTCTTCTTCGGGCCAAGTGTTTTAGAAGGGCCTGTGAGACAGCTCCGCTAGTGATTCAAAAGGATGAACTAATTGTGGGACATCCCTGCGGTAAAGCCAGGGCCGGGGCAGTGTCCCCAGATATTGCCTGGAGATGGGTGCGGGATGAGCTGGATACCATGTCCACCCGGCCCCAAGACCCCTTTGAAATCAGTGAAGAGGACAAGCGGATTTTACGGGAGGAAGTATTCCCCTACTGGGAAGGCAAGAGCGTAGATGAAATTTGTCAGAAACAATATGAAGAAGCTGGCATATGGTCATTCTCCGGTGAAGCCTTTGTCAGTGATTTGTCTTATCACCAGATCAATGGTGGCGGCGACACCTGCCCAGGCTATGACATCATCCTGATCAAAAAAGGCATTAACGGTGTGCGGCAGGAAGCTGTCGATAAACTGAATAAATTGTCGATGGAGAATCCCGAGGACATTGATAAGATTTACTTCTACAAAGCGGAAATTGAGACCTGTGATGGTATTTTGGCATATGCCAAACGGCTTTCCGATTATGCCAGGGAACTGGCGGACAGGGAGCAAGACCCAGGCCGCAAGGTGGAGCTTTATAAGATTTCCGATATTTTGACCAACGTACCGGCCAATCCACCCCGGACCTTCCATGAAGCCCTGCAGTCCATTTGGACACTGGAATCGCTGTTTGTGGTGGAAGAGAACCAGACCGGTATCTCCTTGGGACGCTTGGATCAATACATTTATCCCATGTTTAAAGCCGATATGGAAGCGGGCCGCCTCAACAAACTGGAAGCCTTTGAACTGATGAGTTGTTTCATTATTAAATGTTCCGAAGTGATGT
>JBAIYS010000015.1 GCA_036763105.1 Peptococcaceae bacterium 1198_IL3148
GCGACGTTTATTAGTTTAACACTGAGCCAACTTTATGTCAACTGGTATTTTTTACTTTTGTTTTCGCTTTCCATGTTGCTGTTTCCGTCCGCCTCATCGGCGGCGGAATTTTATTTTATTACTTTTGCATCTTTGTTGCAAGCAACAATTTTTGGCAACTTTGGTTACTTACTCCGCCAAGTTTTATTCTGCCCCAGCGTGGAATTTTATATTAGCATGGTTTAGTTAATATTACAACAGTTAATTTTTAGAAAAAAATAAGAACTGCATTTGCAGCTCTTGGATTGCTATTATACTAATTCTTTAAACCTTTAGTACCAATATCTTTGCGATATTGGGCACTGGTAAAGTTAATCTTATCTACACTATTGTATGCTTTAGCAATGGCTTCGGGCAGGTCATTGCCCACCGCTGTCACTCCCAGTACTCGGCCCCCACTGGTCGCTACTTTACCGTCCAGTAGCTCGGTACCAGCATGGAACACCACCACATCTGCTTCTACATCATCTAACCCGGTAATAACTTCACCTTTTTTGTAATTACCCGGATAGCCTTGGGCCGCCATTACTACACAGACCGCCGCACCCTTTTTCCATTTGATCTCAATTTCATCCAACCGCTGATCAATAATTGCTTCCATAATCTCCACCAGATCAGTTTCCAACAGTGACAACACTGGTTGGGTTTCGGGATCACCAAAACGAACATTGTACTCCAATACCTTGGGACCATGCTGGGTGATCATCAAACCAGCATAAATTACTCCTTTAAACTGCCAGCCGTGTTTATTCAAGCCTTTTAATGTTGGTTCTAAAATGTCTTTAACTACAATTTCATGGAGCTCAGGGGTGTACACTGGTGCCGGTGCATAGGCACCCATACCGCCAGTATTGGGTCCCTCATCGCCATCAAAAATTCGTTTGTGGTCTTGGGATGGCACCATTGGCACTATCGTTTTACCATCGGTAAATGCCAACACACTGACCTCTTCGCCCTCCAGCAGCTCTTCGATGACCACTTGTTTGCCCGCTTCCTCACCAAATTCTTTATCCACCAGTACTCTTCTGACCGCATCCAAAGCGTCGGCAATATGCTGACAAATAATGACTCCCTTTCCGGCCGCTAAGCCCGAGGCTTTAACTACCAACGGACAGTTTTTATCCCGAACATGTTGCAATGCTTCTCGCTCGTCAGTAAAGGCGGCATACTTGGCTGTCGGTATATTATATTTAGCCATAAAATGTTTAGCCAATGCTTTGCTACCTTCCAGTTGAGCAGCATCTTTACTGGGCCCAAAAACCCGCAAACCCGCTGCAGTAAAAACATCTACAATACCAGCAGTAAGCGGCACCTCCGGACCAACCACCGTTAAGTCAATGGCTTGTTCTTTAGCAAATTGCAGTAAACCGTCAATATCATCAGCCTTGATGCCAACACAGGTGGCCAATTGATCAATGCCAGCGTTGCCCGGAGCACAGTAGATTTGATCTACCCTGTCGCTTTGGGCTATTTTCCAAACCAAAGCATGTTCACGCCCGCCGCTACCTACCACTAAAACCTTCATTAAGAAACCTCCCGCATAACAACATTAATATTACAAAAGTTACTTATAAGCAGGCACCGCCCATCATTCAAACGTCCATGAAGTTATACGAACATTGTAGGGGCCCGATTCATCGCGCCCCCAAAGCAACGTTTGTCTTTAGAGTGCAACTCTATCGCGATGCGCAAATGTTACCTTTTACGGGATCGATAAATCGAACCCCTACAAAAGGCATTTGCATGCAGTAATGAGTGTGTTTTCTTAAAAAAATTCATAATTGCATTAAATTAATGCTTAAAGTGCCTCATGCCGGTGAACACCATCGAGATACCATGCTCATTACAAGCGGCGATGGAATCCTCATCGCGGATGGAACCTCCCGGCTGGATAATGGACGTAATGCCGTACTCTGCTGCTGCATCCACTGTGTCTCTAAAGGGGAAGAAGGCATCGGAAGCCAACACTGCACCCTTTACTTTGTCCCCCGCTTGTTTAAAGGCAATATTGGCCGAACCCACTCGATTCATTTGGCCGGCACCGACACCGATTAACTGTCTATCTTTAGTAACCACAATGGCGTTGGATTTAACGTGCTTAACTATAGTCATGGCAAAAATCATCTCGTCCAATTCCTCTTGGGTTGGTTGCTTTTCTGTGGCCACCTTCAATGCCTCTGGGTTCAATAATTGCCGATCAAATTGTTGCATTAGTAAACCGCCGTTAACTTTGCGCAATTCCATGGTGTCATTGGTTTGTTCAGTTAAATCCCCAGTTTTTAATAAACGCAGGTTTTTCTTTTGCGTTAAAATCTCCAATGCTTCATCAGTAAAATCCGGGGCAATAACCGCTTCTAAAAAGATTTCACTCATCTTTTCTGCAGCCATCCCATCAACAGTTTGATTGACCGCCACAATGCCACCGTAGGCAGATACTGGATCTCCCTCCAGCGCCCTTTCATAGGCTGTGCTAATTTCCTCAGCACTGGCACAACCACAGGGGTTGTTATGTTTTACGATCACCGCTGATGGTTGCCTGAATTCACGCACCAGTTCCAGAGCGGCATTGGCATCTAAGATGTTATTATAGGACAGTTCTTTGCCATGTAGTTGCTCAGCGTTAGCAATGCAGGCTCCCTTTACTGCCGGGTTGCGATAAAAGGCTGCCTGTTGATGGGGGTTTTCACCATAGCGTAACGGCTGCACCAGTTGGGCAGAAACGGTCACTTCTGCGGGGAAAGTTTCACCAGCCACTGCAGATAAATAGCCAGAGATTGCGCTGTCATAGCATGCGGTGTGGGCAAAGGCCTCCCGAGCCAGTGACAGGCGCAAATTGCCAGAAACTTGGTCCTGCTGCAATGCAGCCAACACCTCCGGATATCGTTCCGGATTGACTACAATCAATACGTTTTGATAATTTTTCGCCGCCGCCCGCACCATGGTGGGGCCGCCGATATCAATATTCTCTATGGCATCGGCCAGCGTGACCTCTGACTTAGCAATGGTCTCTTTAAAGGGATAAAGGTTAACCACCACTAAATCAATGGGAGTGATGTCTAACTCCTGCAGTTGGCTTAAATGTTCTTCGGTACGCAACGCCAATATACCGCCGTGTACTTTGGGATGCAAGGTTTTTACCCGCCCATCGAGGATTTCTGGGAAACCAGTGACATCGGAAATATAAGTAACTGGCACCCCAGCCTCGCGCAAAGTTTTAGCGGTACCACCGGTGGAAACAATCTCCACCCCCAGTTCCACCAACCCACGGCCAAATTCCACCAAACCATCCTTGTTGGAAACACTCACCAGGGCTCGCTTAACCATTCCTTCCCCTCCATTCAAAATTCATAATTCAAAATTGCTTTACCATTACCTTTCTATCCTTAACCACCAATTTCCCTTCACTAAACAGCCGAATTGCTTCGGGATAAATTCGGTGTTCTTGTTCCAAAATTCGTTCCGATAAAGTTTCTTCATTATCATTATCTAACACCGGTACACAGGCTTGTAATATGATGGGGCCACTGTCCATGCCGGCATCCACAAAATGCACTGTACAGCCAGATACTTTGACACCGTAATCTAAGGCCTGTTGGTGAGCATGTAACCCAGGAAAATTGGGCAACAGTGATGGGTGGATATTCATAATGCGCTGGGGGTAAGCAGCCAGCATAGTTGTACCCACCAGGCGCATATAGCCAGCTAGGCATACTAACTGCACTTGGTACTGCTGCAAAAGTTCCACAATCCGCTGCTCATAACTGGTTTTATCCGGATAATCTTTAACATTGATATAATAGGCGTCAATACCGTGTTGCTTGGCCCTTTCCAAGGCATAGGCAGCCTGTTTGTCACTAATCACCACTTTAACCTCAGCCCCGAGATCGCCCTGTTCACAGGCATCAATAATGGACTGGAGGTTAGAACCCCGACCGGAGGCCAGCACTCCCAGGGCAAGTTTTTTCATCATCACACTTCCCCGCCCTGATAATTTACTTGCCTTTGGCCTGCGCTAACGGCACCAATTACATAGGCCTTTTCTCCCCGTTGTTGCAGATCATTGAGCAACTGATCAACCTCAGTGGCTGAAACCACTATAATCATACCGATACCCATGTTGAAGGTACGTAACATTTCTTGCCATTCAATATTGCCCACCCGCTGCAACAGCTTGAATATTTCCAATACTGGCCAACTGCCGAAATTTACGGTGGCTGCCAGCCCCGGGGGTAAAATACGGGGCAAGTTCTCGGTGATGCCACCGCCGGTGATATGGGCCAATCCCTTAATCTCAAACTTCTCTAACAGTGGCAACACTGCCTTTACATAAATGCGGGTGGGAGTTAGTAATTCTTCGCCCACAGTGGCACTTAATTCCGGCAGATAAGTGCTCACATCGCAACCGGCCACCTCAAACAACGCCTTGCGGGCCAGTGAATAGCCATTGGAATGCAACCCGGAAGAGGGCAAACCAATTAGGACATCCCCGGCAGTAATCCGCGATCCATCCAAGAGCCGAGACCTGTCAGCCACGCCAACGGCAAAGCCGGCTATATCATACTCATCTTCGCCATAAAAGCCAGGCATCTCGGCGGTTTCACCGCCGATTAAAGCACACTTTGCCTGACGACAGCCTGCGGCCACACCGCTGACAATCTCTGCCACCCGCTCAGGTTGCAGTCTACCCACCGCCAAGTAATCTAAAAAGAAGAGCGGTTCTGCTCCTTGCACCAAAATATCGTTAACGCACATGGCCACCGCATCAATGCCGATTGTATCGTGCTTGCCCATTAAATTGGCCACTTGCAATTTGGTGCCCACACCATCGGTGCCGGAAACCAACACCGGTTGCTGATATTTAGCAGTATCCAACGCAAACAGACCGCCAAAACCGCCGATATCAGCCAACACACCCGGCCGATGGGTACTTTTAACTGCGTTTTTAATCAACTGCACCGCTCGGTTGCCGGCATCAATGTTAACCCCGGAATCGGCATAGGTCAGTGGTTTGTTATTTTTACTCATCACGAACCCCCGTTATTCCAAACTAAATTTGCCTGCATCGGCAGGAATTTTAACTGGATAATTGCTATCAAAACAAGCATAACAGAAACCGTTGCCCTGCTCACCAAAAACCTTCATTAAGCCCTCTTGACTGAGGTAGTACAAGCCATCGGCACCTACTTTTTTACGAATTTCCGCCAGCGTTTTAGTGGCGGCAATTAACTCCTTGCGGTTACTGGTATCCATGCCATAGTGACAACCGGCCACCACCGGAGGTGAACTTAAACATAAATGAACTTCCTTTACCCCTGCTTGTCGTAACATATGCACCAGTTTTTTACTGGTGGTACCCCGCACCAGCGAATCATCCACCATAACCACTCTTTTGCCCGCCAACACTTCCTGCATGGGGTTAAGCTTTATTCTGACACCCATATCCCGCAATTGCTGGCTGGGCTGAATAAAGGTACGGCCAATATAACGGTTTTTCATTAACCCCTCTTCAAAGGGAATACCGGATTCAGCGGCATAGCCCCGGGCTGCAGCGGTGCCACTGTCCGGCACCGGAATGACAATGTCCGCCTCTATTTTATATTCCCGGGCCAACTGCCGTCCCATTTCCCGTCGCACCCGGTTAACGTGGAACCCATCTATGGTACTGTCGGGGCGGGCAAAATAGATGTATTCAAAAACACAGTGGGCCCTTTGGGGCGCTGCCATGGTCTGCAGTGAGGTAAGGCCATCCTTATCCAACCGCACAATCTCCCCAGGACTGACATCCCGCACCAGCTTGGCGCCCACAGTATCTAAGGCACAACTTTCCGAAGCCACCACCCAGGCCTGGCCGATTTTGCCTAGGCACAGGGGGCGAAAACCGTAGGGGTCACGCACCGCATAGAGCGCATCTTTGGTCAGCACCACCAATGAGTAGGCACCCTCAATGTCAATCATTGACTTCATCAGTGCCCCTTCTAAACTCTGCTGACTATAGCGGGCAATTAGATTGACAATTACTTCGCTGTCGGTGGTGGTTTGAAACACCGCCCCGTTGTTATAAAGCATTTCCCGCAGTGTCCCCACATTAGTTAAATTGCCGTTGTGGGCCAAACCCACCATGCCATTGCGTTGACGAAACACCAATGGTTGGGCGTTGGCCGGTTCACTGGCTCCGGTGGTGGAATAGCGCACATGGCCAATGGCGGCATAACCCTTTAGATGTTTAAGATTGTCACCGGAAAAAACCTCTGGCACCAACCCCATGCCTTTATGCAGTTTAATACCATTGCCATCGGTCACCGCAATGCCAGCACTCTCTTGACCCCGATGTTGCAGGGCGTACAAACCAAAGTAAGTGGTTTCAGCCACATCCATCCCTGGGGCAAAGATACCAAACACGCCGCACTCCTCTTGCATCTTGTCATGCTGCCACCAGGCAGAACTATTTCTTACGCCATCAAACATGCTATAGACCCCCGCCACTTAGTTTCTAATTCAGCCACGGGAATATTAATGATGTCATTGGGGTGCGCTCCGGCACATCCCGGTTTAATTAAATTAATCTTTAATTCTGTGCCACCAACGGTGCCCAATCGGCCAAAGGGCACACCAATCACAGAAAGATAACGCAATAATTCATCCACGTTGTCTTCGCTGACGGTGATGATGATGCGAGATTGGGTCTCACCAAACAGCAGGGCATCGGCTCGGAATTGTTCAACCATGAAAATTTCGGCACCAATCTTGCCAGAAATGCAACTCTCTGCCAGCGCCACCGCCAATCCACCTTCGGAACAGTCGTGGGCAGACTTGATCCAACCCTTTTTGATGGACGCAAGCACCGCTTGCTGTACCCGCTGTTCCAGTTCGATATCCAGCTTGGGCACTGGGCCAGCAGCCTCAATATCGTGGACAACCTTTAAATATTCACTGGCACCCAATTCTTCTAAATTCTCGCCCACCATAATAATGATATCTCCCCGGTCTTTAAAGCCTTGGGTGCATTTATAATCCAAATCTTCAATCAACCCCACCATGCCCACTGTGGGGGTAGGGTAAACTGCAGTACCTCTGGTTTCATTGTAGAAACTAACATTACCACCGGTAACCGGGGTATTCAGTCGCCCACAGGCCTCGGCCATACCCGCCACCGCTTGCCGAAACTGCCACATTACGCCGGGCTTTTCCGGATTGCCAAAGTTTAAACAGTTGGTAATGGCCAGCGGTTTAGCCCCGGAACACACCAAGTTGCGGGCGGCCTCGGCCACCGCCATCATCGCCCCTTGATATGGGTCCAAATAACAATAGCGTCCGTTACAATCGGTGGTCATGGCAATGCCTTTGGAGGTGCCCTTAATCCGCAACACCGCTGCATCGGAGCCGGGACGTACCACAGTGTTGATACCCACCATGTGGTCATACTGACTGTAAACCCATTCCTTACTGGCAATGTTCGGCGACGCCAGCAAAGCCAATAAAGCTTGGTTATAATCCTTGGGTTGTGGAATATTGGTGATATCCAGTTGTTGGGCTGCTGCCAAATATTCCGGCTGGGCATAGGGGCGTTCATAAACAGGCGCTTCATCGGTCAGCGCTTTGGCTGGCATTTCCGCCACCACTTGCTCCCCTTCGGTCAAGCGCAACATGCCGTCATCGGTAACCCGGCCAACCACCACTGCCTCTAAATCCCACTTGGCAAAAATTTCTTTTACCTTTTCAGTGGTGCCTTGTTTAACCACCACCAACATCCGCTCCTGGGATTCCGACAGCATCAGTTCATAGGCGGTCATGCCCTCTTCACGGCGGGGCACCTTTAACAAATCCATTTCAATTCCGGTGCCAGCCCGGGAGGCCATTTCACAGGAGGAACTGGTTAAACCCGCTGCCCCCATGTCCTGAATACCTACCACATAGCCACTCTTAATTACCTCTAAGCAGGCTTCTAACAACAATTTTTCCATAAAGGGGTCACCCACCTGCACTGCGGGACGACGTTCGGCCGATTCCTCGGACAGTTCTTCCGAGGCAAAGGTGGCCCCGTGAATACCGTCCCGACCGGTGCGGGCACCAACCACCATCACCGGGTTGCCAATGCCAGAAGCGATTCCTTTTTTAATATCTTGATGATCTATCAAGCCAACACACATTACGTTAACCAATGGATTTTCTTCATAACTGGGTGAAAAATAAACTTCGCCACCAACGGTGGGCACACCAATACAGTTGCCATAGCCGGCAACCCCAGCCACCACACCGCTAAACAGATAGCGAGTGCGGGCGTCATCTAAAGTGCCAAAACGTAGCGAATCTAATACTGCGATGGGGCGGGCGCCCATGGTGAATACGTCGCGTAAAATCCCACCAACACCGGTGGCTGCCCCTTGGTAGGGTTCAATGGCAGAGGGATGATTATGACTTTCTATTTTAAAGGCCACTGCTTGGCCATCACCAATGTCCACAATACCGGCATTTTCACCGGGTCCCTGCAAAATGTGATCTCCAGTGGTGGGAAGCGTTTTTAACATTAGACGGGAAGTTTTATAACTGCAGTGCTCGGACCACATCACCGCAAAGATACCCAGTTCCACATAATTAGGTTCCCGACCCAAAATGCCTTTAATCTTGTCATATTCAGCATCGGTCAGGCCCATTTCTCTCCATAACGCCATTACTTACCCCTCCTTTGCCACGCTGACAAAATGGACTTAAATAATATTGCACCGTGGTCGTTACCTAAGATAGCTTCGGCACAGCGCTCTGGGTGCGGCATCATGCCTAAAACATTGCCTTCTTGGTTACAAATGCCGGCAATATTATCCACCGAACCGTTGGGGTTAGCCGCTGGTGTAACTTCACCATGTTGATCACAGTATTTAAACACCACTTGGTTGTTGCGATACAGTTCTTGTAAAGTTTCCGGATCACAATAATAATTACCTTCGCCGTGGGCCACCGGTATTTTTAGCACATCGCCCACACCACACAACTGGGTGAAGGGAGTGGTGTTGTTTTCCACTTTTAAGTAGGCATCGTGACAGCGGAACTGCAAGCAATCATTGCGTCTCATGGCCCCTGGCAATAATCCAGATTCCAGCAGCACTTGAAAGCCGTTGCAGATACCTAGCACTAAGCCTCCCTTGCTGGCAAAGTCAACCACTGCCTCCATTATCGGCGAAAACCGAGCAATGGCCCCGGAACGCAGGTAATCACCATAGGAAAACCCCCCGGGCAAAATGATACAATCAAACCCGGCCACGCTGTCAGACTTATGCCAAATGTATTCCACCGGTTGATCCAGTACCGCTTTAACTGCATGAAAACAATCGGCATCACAATTGGAGCCCGGAAACACAACTACGCCAAATTTCATGCCTACACCTCCGTCAAAGTGAATGTGTAATCTTCAATCACCGGGTTAGCCAATAGTTTTTTGCACATTTCATGTACCTGTGTTTCAGCATCATTTGGATCTGCAGCATTAATGTCCACCACCAAGTAACGGCCCACCCGCACTTCGGCAACATTTTCATAACCCATGGCATGCAGTGACTTGGTCACCACCGACCCCTGGGGGTCAAGGACACTCTTGCGTAAAGTAATATAAATTTTTGCCTGGAACATAATCATTACCTCCAGTTAATATTTTTTAAAGGCAACTATGAATTAGGAATTTTGAATTTTGAGGGAAGACAGGGGGACAGGTCCCTTGTCTTCCAAAATTCAAAATTAAAATTATATCTCCACTTCTTCTCCTGTTAGACGGCGGTAGATTTCTTTGTAGGCCTCTTCCACATTGCCTAAGTCCCGACGGAAGCGGTCTTTGTCCAGCTTTTCTCTAGTTTGGCTATCCCAAAAGCGACAAGTGTCTGGGGAAATTTCATCACCCAGCAATATCTCACCTTTATGGATACCAAATTCAAGCTTGTAGTCCACCAAAATTACATTTCTTTCAGCCATATAGTTAGTGAGAATATCATTAACTTTAAGTGCTGTCTCCCGAATCTGTTGCATTTGCTCTGTGGTGGCCAACTGCAACGCCCGGATGTGGTCATCGGTAATTAGTGGGTCTCCTAATTCGTCGCTCTTATAGCAATAGTCCACCACCGGGCCACCCAAATCTAACCCCTCTTCAATGCCCAGGCGCTTGGCCATACTGCCGGCGGAGAGGTTGCGCACCACAACCTCCACCGGAATAATTTGTAATGCCTTTACAATTTGTTCCCGCTCGTTAACCAGTTCCACAAAATGGTTGGGTACACCTTTTGATGCCAGCAGTTTAAAGAAGTGAGCACTGATCAGGTTGTTTAAAACTCCTTTACCGACAATGATGCCTTTTTTAGTGCCGTTATAGGCGGTGGCATCATCTTTGTATTCCACCCAAAAATGATCTGGACTATCGGTTTTATAAACCTTTTTGGCCTTTCCTTCATATAATTGTTCTAGCTTTTTCATGGGGTGTCCCCTCCCTATTTTTTATATATTATCTATAGCCCAAAGCGAGCATAAATTTCATCTATATGTTTCAGGTAGTGACTGTATTCAAAAATGTTATCCAAGTCTTCTCTGGACAGTAGCTTTGCCACCTCTGGATCAGCCGCCAACAGTTCCTTGAACTCTTTTCCGGTTTTCCAGCATTCCATGGCATTGCGCTGTACCAGTTCGTAAGCCTTTTCCCTAATGAGACCTTTATCCACCAATGCCAGCAGCGTGCGCTGGGAAAATACTAAGCCTTTGGTTCTTTCCATGTTATGTTTCATTTTCTCTGGGTAAACCAGCAGGTTAGCAATGATATCAGTCATTTTTTTCAAGGTGTAATCCACAATGGTGGTGCTGTCAGGAATAATTACCCTTTCCACTGAAGAGTGGGAAATATCCCGCTCATGCCATAAAGCCACGTTTTCCATGGCCACCAAGGCGTTACCCCGCAACAGACGGGCCATACCAGTGATGCGTTCAGTGATGATGGGGTTGCGCTTGTGGGGCATCGCCGATGAACCCTTTTGCCCCTTGGCAAAGAATTCCTCTACCTCTCTGATGTCGGTGCGTTGTAACGCCCTCACTTCAGTGGCTATTTTCTCCAGTGTGCAACCAATTATTGCCAACGTATTCATGAACTCAGCATGACGATCCCGTTGTAACACCTGGGTGGACAGTGGTGAAGGGGTTAAACCCAATCTTTTACAGACATGGGCCTCTACCCTGGGGTCAATGTTGGCGTAGGTGCCAACGGCGCCAGAAATTTTGCCTACACTGATGGTTTTAACGGCATGTTGCATTCTTTCGATATCCCGCTCAATTTCTGCGGCCCACAACAACATTTTTAAACCAAAGGTCATGGGTTCGGCATGAATGCCGTGGGTGCGACCAATCATGATGGTAAAGCGATGTTCCTTGGCCTTTTCTATTAATACATCGTGAAATTTGTGCAGGCGGGTAAGAATTTGCTCCCCAGCCTCCTTCATGCGAACACATTGGGCGGTGTCCACCACATCTGAAGATGTCAAACCCATGTGGATATATTTACTTTCTTCACCAACGTATTCAGCCACACAGGTGGTAAAGGCAATGACATCGTGATGCACCACCGATTCAATTTCCAAAATGCGATCTACGTCAAACCGGGCCTTTTCTTTAATTACCGCCAACGCCTCGGCGGGCACTTGTCCCAGTTCAACCATCGCCTCACAAGCATATATTTCTACATCCAGCCACTTTTGAAACTTGTTCTCTTCGGACCAGATTTGCTTCATTTCAGGTAATGTGTAACGTTCAATCATAATTTTTTCTCCTCCTATTACTTGGTAGCCAGATAGCCATCAATGCCAAGTTCTGTTAATTTGTCAGCCTTTCTTTGTACTTCCCCGGCCATTTCTTCTTTGTACTGGATAATCCTTTGCTGGACAGCTGGGTCTGCGGTGGCCACAATCTGAGCCGCTAAAATGCCCGCATTTTTGGCACCATTAATGGCCACGGTGGCCACTGGTATTCCCGAAGGCATTTGCACAATTGCATAGAGTGCATCCACACCCTCCAGGGCACCGGATTTAATGGGCACTCCAATTACCGGTAGCGGTGTGAAAGCGGCAATCACCCCAGGCAAGTGAGCTGCCATACCGGCCCCGGCAATTATCGCTTGCAAGCCCCGCTGATGGGCGGTACGGGCATAGGTAGCGGTTTGTTCGGGTACCCGGTGGGCAGATGAAATAATCACTTCATAGGGTATCCCAAATTTGGTTAAAATATCTGCTGCCCCCTTCATAATTGGCAAATCAGAATCACTGCCCATTACAATGCCGACTAAAGGTTCAACCATTTGATCAGGCCTCCTTAACCATTTTAACTAGAAAAATATTCTATTCAAGATTATTTGTGGTAAAAAGAAAATTAAAAATAATACCCCTACCGTGAAGAAAGTTTTCTAGTGTGTAGGGGCATCTGTCAATGTTATGTTAAATGTCGTTTATTATCCGGCTAAAAAGGCATAGCGGATAACAATCACTACTGTCAATAGCCACATCATCCAGTGGATTTCCTTAGCGCGACCAGCCACCGCCTTGAGCACGGTATAAGAAACAATACCAGCTGCAATACCATTGGCAATGTTATAGGTAAAGGGCATTAAAGTTAAGGTTAAAAATGCCGGGAAGGCTTCGGTAAAATCATCAAAATCTATTTCTCTTACCGCAGAAGCCATCAACACACCTACAATAATCAACGCCGGAGAGGTGGCAGCACTGGGGATTAAACCAGCCAATGGTGCCAGCACCAAAGCCAGTAAAAACATCACACCGGTGGTAACGGCAGTCAGACCAGTACGGCCACCTTCACCAACACCGGCACTACTTTCGGCGTAGGCAGTAAGGGTACTGGTACCCATTAATGCACCAAAGGAAATACCAAAGGCGTCTACCATCATGGCTTTACCCAATCTG
The DNA here is from genome assembly GCA_036763105.1 of Peptococcaceae bacterium 1198_IL3148. Lineage (NCBI taxonomy): Bacteria > Bacillati > Bacillota > Clostridia > Eubacteriales > Peptococcaceae > Peptococcaceae bacterium 1198_IL3148. The sequence goes on from JBAIYS010000015.1 coordinate 12,972, forward strand.
GGGCTGTTGCCGTCTTTATCCAACAAACCGGCTTTGCCGGCAGTACCAACCAAAGTACCAAAGGTATCAAATAATTCCACAAAGGTAAAGGTAAATACAACGGCCCAAATGCCCATATCTAAAGCACCTTTAATATCCAGCGCACCAATGTTTAAGTTGCTCAGATTAGGTAGCGCAAACAGAGAAAAGTTCTCGGGGATCACAGTAACGCCCAAAGGAATACCCACCAAGGTGGAAACTAAAATACCAATTAATAAAGCACCCTTAACCCTTTTAGCCATCAAAATGGCAGTAATGGCCAAGCCAATTAAAGCCAGCATGGTGTTGGGATTAGCAAAACTGCCCATGCCCAGGTTCCATTCAAAGGACATAAAAGCAGCTTGCCCTTCTTTGGCCAGGGTTTCAATAGTTGACTCAATGGGTACTGCCGTAACCGCCATAATTTCAGCCATTTTTAAGCCAACCACAGTAATAAAGAGACCGAGACCGACGGTAATGGCTCGTTTTAATGAGTTAGGTACTGCCACCACCAACAATTGACGAATTTGGGTTACCGTTAAAATAATAAAAACAACACCAGAAATAAATACTGCACCCAGCGCCACTTGCCAAGTCATACCCATCCCTTGGGCAGCCACGGCGGCAAAGTAAGCATTTAAGCCCATACCAGGAGCCAACGCAATGGGAAAGTTAACAAACAAACCCATGGCAATGGTAACTATGCCGGCAGCCACCGCTGTGGCAAAAAACACTGCATCCCTGTCCATACCAGTACCACTAAGAATGGTGGGGTTCAGAAAAAGAATATAAGCCATGGCCATAAACGTTGTTAGACCTGCAATCACTTCTGTTTTTACGTCTGTGTTGTACTTCTTTAGTTGAAATAGTTTTTCAAACAATGCTGTTTTCCTCCTTGTGTCAAAACCATTGCTTATTTTTTTATGGTAACCAACTATTTTAGCCACTAACCTCAGGAAAAAACAAAAAAACCCAAGCGGTTAGGTTCCACAAAAATATTTCGTGTGAAACCTAACCGCCTGGGCTTTTATCCCTTAGGTGTAACTGGTTAAATAGTTAGCCAGTCTGTACCGCTTGGACCAAACCACCTATTAAAGCAATAGGTGTGGAACCCTAGGTACACTTTCCCACGTAGTCAAGCAATTTACGGTTGCTTGGTAGAAACTCTCGAGCCATATTCCCAAGTATATACGTGCCATATGCTTTTTTCGACACCTTCATATTAACAGGTTGCCCCCAGCCTGTCAACGGTTTTTTGTGTTCTTGCAACTGTTGCTTAGTAGAGCCAGGTACTAGCATAGTTCACAAAGTAGGATGAAAATTTAAATGTAATGATTGTTATACACGAACATGTAGGGGCCGATTTATCGCGCCCAGTAAAGCAACCTTTGCCTTTAGAAACAACTTTATCACCATGAGCAAATGCTACGTTTACGGGATCGATAAATCGAACCCCTACAAAAACACTTGCATTAAGAATTCATAATTCATAATTGCCTTCATACTACTCCCACTCAATGGTGCTGGGTGGCTTAGAGGTAATATCATATACCACTCTGTTCACCTGATCCATCTCATTGCAAATCCGTAAAGAGATGGTTTCCAGCACTTCGTAGGGTAAGCGCGCCCAGTCGGCGGTCATGCCGTCGTTACTGTGAATGGCCCGCACCCCAATGGTGTGAGCATAAGTGCGCTCGTCACCCATGACACCAACGCTCTTTAGGTTGGGCAGCACCGCAAAGTATTGCCAGATTTCTCTGTCCAGGCCAGCCTTTTTAATCTCGTCGGTGACAATGGCGTCAGCTTCTCGCAATATCGCCAGCTTGTCCTTGGTGATCTCACCCAAAATGCGCACCGCTAATCCAGGGCCAGGGAATGGTTGCCGCCATACCACCTCTGCCGGCATGTCCATTTCCTCGCCCAACTGACGCACTTCATCCTTAAACAACCACTTAAGTGGTTCAATCAGTTCAAACTGCATATCTTCCGGCAATCCGCCGACGTTGTGGTGCGATTTAATTACCGCCGCGGTGGCAGTACCACTCTCCACCACATCGGGATAAAGGGTGCCTTGAACCAAGAAATCAATTTGTCCTAACTTTGCCGCTTCCGCTTCAAAAACTCTGATAAACTCTTCACCAATAATTTTGCGCTTACGTTCTGGATCAGTTACTCCGGCCAGTTTGGTTAAAAACCGCTCACTGGCATCAACATGAACCAGCTTCATTTTAAACTTTTCCCGGAAGGTACTAACCACTTGCTCCGCTTCACCTTTGCGCAACAAACCATGGTCCACAAAAACACAGGTCAGGTTGTCACCCACTGCTTTGTGTACCAGTAGTGCGGCCACCGAGGAATCTACGCCGCCACTTAACCCGCATAGCACCTGCTTATTGCCAACTTTAGCCCGCACTTCGGCAATGGTATCCTCCAAAAAGGAACCCATTGTCCAACTGCCGGTGCAACCACAAATGTTATACAAAAAATTCTGCAGTACTTGTTTTCCTTTAGGGGTATGCACCACCTCGGGATGGAACTGTACTGCATAAAGCTTTCTGTCGGGGCAATACATGCTGGCCACTGGAGCATGGGGACTGCGGGAATTAACCACAAACCCTGCTGGTGCATTCTCCACCCGATCAAAATGGCTCATCCAGCACTGTTCAGTGGTTTCCAGCCCTGCTAACAGGCCGCTGTTTTCCAGCACTTCCAACATTATTTTGCCATACTCCCGTTGGGTGCCACGACCCACTTTACCGCCCAATTGGTGAGCCATCATTTGCATACCATAACAAATGCCCATAATGGGGATACCCAGCTCATAAATTGCCGGGTTGACAGCGGGGGCATTTTCTGCATAAACACTGGATGGACCACCAGAAAACACAATACCCTTGGGTTGCTTTTGCTTAATTTCTTCTATGGAAGTGTTGTAAGGCAGAATTTCGCAAAACACCTGACACTCCCTGATGCGCCGGGCAATCAATTGGGTATATTGACCGCCAAAGTCCAGCACAACCACCATTTCTTGTCCCACAGACATGCTTTAATCCCTCCAAATACAAAGTTGACCAGTATTATTCTGGCCAACCAGTAGTTCCTTTTATGCTTGATAAATTTCTGGCTTTAATACCGCGATATATGGTAAATTACGATAACGCTCGTCATAATCTAAACCGTATCCCACTACAAATTCATCCGGAATGGTGAAACCATTGTAGTCAATATCTACGCCCACTGTACGGCGATCGGGCTTACTTAACAGAGTACAAATCTTAATACTCTTGGGTCCCCGGGCCCGTAGGTTATCCACCAAGTAGTTGAGGGTCAGTCCAGTATCTACAATGTCTTCGACTATAATGACATGCTTGCCTTCAATACTCTTGTCCAAGTCCTTAAGAATCCTCACTGCACCGGAGGATTGGGTGGAAGAACCGTAACTGGATACCGCCATAAAGTCAAAGGACGTGGGCACTGTAATGTTGCGCACTAAATCGGCTAAGAAAATCATAGCACCCTTTAAAATTCCAATGGTTAGAACACTTTCGCCCTCATAATCTTTAGAGATTTGCTGACCCAATTCTTTAACCCGTGCTTTAATTTCTTCTTCGGTTAAGCTGATTTTTAACACATCGGGGTGCATTATAAGACCTCCCGCAGTTGTAATAACTATATTGCTTGACAATACGGTTTATTATACCAAACTATGCAGAAATTTGTCAAAGATAAGTTTGCCGTTTATAATGCCGGTGGCTTTTGCTGTGGTCTGATATTTGTTTGTCTGTTAAGATGTTAGCTTCAGTAAGACCCGGTTCCTGCTGCCCGCTCACTTTTGAGATAGTTTCGCTATACAGCAGGAACCGGGTTTATAACTAACCTTTAATTGAGAAGCAGTGGCAAAAGTCACCTGTGTTTGTGGTTAAATGACTACTTCCCTTACGCAAAAAATCGAAAAGGTGCGCCTACGCGCACCTTTTATACCGGTGGTTGAATATTTATTTCTTGATCGTAATCCCACAGCTTTATGTTGATCTCCATTAACGAGTTGGCGTTGGCAGAGTGGCTGGCGTTGATTGTTGCTTTATAGATACGTTGATCGCTGGAGTCTATCCACAGCTTATATTTAAAGACATTGAATTGATTTTCTAAAAAAGGCATATCTATATTGGGCACCAGTTCTAAAACTTCGGTTTCCCGCCCATCCAGTTCTTCACTGCCTAGATATTCCAACCGGGGCACGTCTTTAAAGTTAAAGTTGGCCAGCGGATTAAATTCAATAACAAAGGATTCCGCCTGGGCCAGTTGATTACCTTGCAAAGTTAGCCACTTGCCAGCAAAGGGATCTTTCATATAGGTGTTATCTTTATATTGAATAAATTCCACAGGCGAATTAATTAATTTGCCTACTATATGTATTTGATCACTGCCGGCCCTTTCCCCTGTGACATCGCTAATTGGTTCCTGTTTATTCCCCAATTTACACTCAATATGAAACCTGTAATTTTGACTGGCCATTGTTTTACTTAAACTTTGTTGTAATAATAAATCCGGATCTACGGCTGGTTTACTGTGATAACTTATTGCCGCCCACAGTGCAACAGCAATTACCAATATGGCGGCTATTATCATAAACATTTTTTTGTTTACGGTGGGCATTGAAAAATTTAGCTGCGGAAACTTCATTTACACTCCCCCTGTTTACATTTTAGTTAAATATTACTAATGCCCTAAACTGTTTATGACAGTTTTAGCTGGTTAACACTAAACAAATAGAATTTTTTTGCATTAGTGGTGCCGCCATAGCTAAACCCAATGTTTTAGTGGTGGCCATTATTTTTGTGGTAAAATAGGGTAACAAAGCAAAGCCCCTAAATTATGGATTAGGAATTTTGAATTATGAGTTGGAGGGTTTAGTTTGGAACTTAAGGATATGCAGGCGGATGTGGATAAATGGATTAGTCAGTTTGAGGAAGGCTATTGGCATCCCCTTTCTATGTTGGCCCGGATGACCGAAGAAGTGGGAGAGTTAGCCCGGGAGATTAACCACCAATTCGGGGAAAAACCGAAAAAGCCCACCGAAGGGGAAGGCAACTTAGCGTTGGAATTGGGAGATATTATGTTTATTGTGGCCTGCCTGGCCAATTCTCTCAACATAGACCTGGAAGAGGCCTTTAAAGGCACTATGGACAAGTATTACCGGCGGGACAGCAACCGGTGGACAAAAAAACAAGATACCTAAGAATGAAAGGATGTTTATAATGGCCAAAATCATTGGCATCAAAGGTAAGCAACTGAGCGGAAAGCCAGTGTTTTACTATTACCAACAACAATTTGATTATAAAGGCGAAAGAAAAAGTCGCACCGGATTTATCTGTGGAGTTAAGCTGGAACACTACGATAAAGGGATTATTCTACCCCACCAAGAGATATTGCCAAATATAAGTGATGAACGGTTGGCGCTGTTAAAAAATTCTGGGGACAACATCGGCCCAGTGCTGGGACTTTATAACGACTTTGCCGGCAGCATTGACCAGCTAATTCAACAGGCTGCTGGCGCCAATGTAGACGTGCAGTTCACAGATGCAGATGGCGCAATCCACAGCTTAACAGCAATTAATGACGACGCAGTCATCCAACAAGTGCAACAACAAATGGAGCGGCAACGGATTTTTATTGCCAATGGCCACCACAGTTATGATGCCGCTTTGCGCTATGCCCAAGAAAATCCCCAGGCCAACTACATAACAATGGCACTAATGAACCTGTATGACCCCAATTTAATTATTTTACCGGTACATCGGTTGATTAAAGACGTGCCTGACCTTGACGTGGATAAATTTATGCAGCAACTTAGGGAAGATTATGTGGTTGAACCCTTTAATGTTAATCAAAGCGGAGAAAACATTGAGGAATTTATGCAAGCACTTTATCATCGGGGCGGATTTGATTACGGCTTAGGAATTGAACACTGCCGCACCTTTGGCCTATACACCGGCAATGGCCAAGGGTATCTGGTGACCTTGGAAAGTGAAACCACCATGGATCAATTAATGCCCAAAGAAGGCTACTCGCTGGCGTTACAAGGAATAGATGTATTTGTACTCCACTACACCGTTTTGCAACGACTGTTGGGCATTGGCAGGCAAAACCAAGCCGAAACCGCAGAACAAAAACATCAGAAAGCCGATACCAATATCAAAAGGGCCAGCGTTGTCTACACCAGAAAAGAAATCGAGGCCCTAAGGAAAGTGGACAGTGGGCAATGTCAACTGGCATTTCTCCTCAACCCAGTGGTATTCGACGAATTTACCGCGGTAGCCATCGGTGGAGAACTGATGCCACCAAAAAGCACCTATTTCTACCCTCCGTTGCCGGCAGATTTGCTAAAGAAACTATAAAGCAATTTTGATTCTGAATTTAATGCTCTATAATTTTAAAAGGGCTTTTGCAAAAAGCCCTTTTAAAATTCAAAATTCCTAATTCATAATTAGCTATCTACTTGGCTAGGCGCTTTATTCTTTCTTCGGGGCTAATGATATTAGTTATCTTGACCCCAAAGTTTTCATTTACTACCACCACTTCACCTTCGGCAACCAAAGTGCCGTTGACCAAAATCTCCACCGGTTCATCGGCTAAGGACTGTAATTCCACCACTGAACCTGGGCCTATAGCCAAAACATCTCTAATTGGTTGCTTGGTTCTGCCCAGCACCACCGATACCTGTAACGGAATGTCCAGTATCAAGTCCAGGTTGCGGGGTGGTGGTGATGCAGACATTTGACTATTCTGTGCTGTTTTCACTGGTTGTGTCGGCGGCGGTTTTACCGGCGCCGTCTCCTTCATTGGTGCCGGTTGATTATCGCTCTCAGCCAATGAATTAATCAGTTGGCTAATCTCATCGTCGGACATTACATCTTCACTGATGGTTTCCGCCGGAGCAGGCTCTTCATACTCCGTGTCATTTAAGCTGGACAGCAACAAGTCGGCCTCTTCTTTGGCGGTGTCCACACTCAGCACCTGCATGATTTCTGTATCCACCAAATCGCCAATGGTCATATGGAAAGAAACAATCACCAGGTTATCATCATCTGCATGGTTGGATAACACATCATTTTGTTCAGTATCAGCTAAGTCATTTAATAACGCCGATACCGGCGGTGAAATGTTCACTGGCTTTTGAAACATCTGGGCCAATGAAGTTGAGGCGGTGCCAATCATCATGTTCATTGCTTCGGAAGCTGCACTAATTTCCATTTCGGACAGTTCCGTTTGCTGGGGATTGCCGTCTCCCCCCATCATTAAGTTGGCAATAACCAGTGCATCCCTTACCTTCATTACCAAGACGTTAAAACCACTGAGCCCTTCCACAAACTCAACCTTGATCACCAGATATGGTATATTAAAACTGGCCAGCAAATCCTTCTTGTTAGATATCCACACCCGGGGACTGGTAATGTTAACCTTTTGGCTCAGTAATTCTGATAGTGTGGTGGAGGCAGATCCCATGGATATATTACCAATTTCGCCCAAAGCGTCCTTTTCATCATCTGAAAGCACATCATTGGGTTGTGTCACTTGTTCTGCGGAGGCACCACCAGCCATTTGATTGCCCATTAACAAATCAATTTCTTCTTGGTTTAGCAGTTTATCACTTGTCAAAACAACATGCCTCCTCCGTTAATGATACCACCTGTACCGCCAGCTTTTTGCCAATGGTTCCAGCCTGTACCTTAAACTTCAAATGATCTTGTACATACAAGTCAAAGTCTTGATTCTGCGGGCGGTCAAGAATCAACACATCCCCCGACTGCAGTTCTAAAAACTCCTTAACGTTAATACTGCCTTTACCCACTTCCACACTTAAATCCACATCTGAACAATTAAGCCAATTTTCCAATGCATCCAAATCCTCCGGCTCCCGCTCTTGATAGATTTGACTAAACTGGTTAACCGAAAACTTTGATAACACCGGTTCTAAGAATGAATAGGGAAAACACAGGTTTAATAAGCCCCTGTTTTCATCACACACGTTGGTGGCAAAGGTAATCACCAAAACAATCTCATTGGGTGACAACATTTGATGCAGGTGGGGGTTGCTTTCCAAAGACACAATATTGGCGTTCCCTTTAATAATATCCTTCCAAATTACGCTTAACTGGTCCAAAATCTTTTCCAAGAGTTTTCTAGCCACAGAAAGTTCAATATCCGTTAACTCCCGCAGCTTATCCGGCACCTCTCCCACGCCGCCTAACTGTAAGTCTATTAACGGCATCAAGAAATAAGGGTTGGTCTCCATCACTGCGTTACCCTTATGGGAAGTATAGTTAAAAACTGTCAGCAGCGTGGGGCTAACCATTGAGCGAGTGAATTCTTCATAGGTAAATTGACCCACCGAAGCCACTGCAATATTAATGTTAGAGTGTAGAAAACCAGATAAAAAGTTAGTTAATAACCTAGCATAACTGTCATGTAAAACATGCAATGTGCGCAGATGTTCCTTAGAAAACTTGTTGGGCCGCCGAAAGTCGTAGGTTTTAAGCTTCTGTTGCGCTACATCCTTTTCAATTTCTTCTGCGGTCACCTTACCGGACGATAAACTATCTAATAATGAATCAATTTCTGCTTGGGATAGCACATCTTTCACAGAGCTTCCCCCTTTCCCTACGGCACTAATAGCACCTATCTATTTAATACCCTCTCAATGGCTTGTAAAATGCGGTCCTGCTGGAATGGCTTAACAATAAAGTCCTTGGCTCCGGCTTGAATGGCCTCCATTACCATGGCCTGCTGGCCCATGGCGCTACACATAATGATGTTGGCATTAGGGTTGACAGCGCGAATTGCCTTCACCGCCTGAATGCCGTCCATATCTGGCATGGTTATATCCATGGTTACCAAGTCCGGGTTATGTTCTTTATACAGTTCTAACGCCACAGCACCATTTTCTGCTTCTCCCACCACTTCAAAGCCGGCCTTAACCACAATATTTTTAATCATCATTCTCATAAATGCAGCGTCATCTACAATTAAAATTTTCTTACTCACTAGCTTTCCTCCTAGTTAATTGATTGATAGTCCAAGGGCACTAAATAATTTATTCAGAGACTCATCTTCAGTAATCATAAAAAAGTGTCCTTTAATATCTTGATGTTCTTCAAATAAAACTGTTTCAATCATTAATATATGGTCTTCGATATAGCCACCAGCCACCAGCGATGCACTTAAGGTTGCTCCCAACATATCGTAGGCAAACATCGGTACGGTGGGCACCATTTTCAATCCGGTCATGCTGCCAATGGCACTTAGAAATGATCCGGTAAGCACGTTGGCAATTTCCTTTACCACCGACTCGCCCATTTCATCCAACTGTTGGGTAGTGCCCTTTTCTAAACCCATCAGCATGTCCACTAGGTAAAGGGTACTGGCTTGGTTGAATACAAATAATATTTGTGAAGGCACATCGCCATCCACATGCAACGTAGCACAGGCAACAATTTCTTCCAGGCCACCCACAAGATTCATGGCATCATCCAGCGACACAAATTTTGTTTGCGGCACTTCCATATCAATTTTTTTATTGACCATTTGTGCCAATGAAGTGGCCGCGTTTCCTAAACCGATATTACCAATTTCCTTTAACACATCCATGTGCATATCTGTTAATTTATTATTGTCAACGGAGTTCCCCATTGCATCAACTCCTTCATTAACCCATTTTCTTATAAAAGCACGGGGCGGTTTTCGTTAAACCAAGCTCAGCATAATTAAATATTGTTTCGCTACCGCCAATGAACAAATAGCCACCGGGTTTAAGGGACTGAGAAAATTGACGGTTTAGTTTTTCTTGGGCCTCTCTGGTAAAGTAGATCGTTACATTGCGACAAAGTATTAAATCGTAACCTTTAGGATATGGGCTACTCAACAGGTCGTGTTGTTTGTAGGTTACTTTATTTTTAATCTGTTGGTTAATTAAGTATTTATCATTATCCTTGGTAAAATATTTGTTTAGCCGTTGAGGACTGACGTTTTTTACTATGTCAGCGTTATATACACCCATTTTAGCCTTTTGAATAATGCTTTGATCTAAATCAGTGGCATCGATGCGGTGTTGTTTATTGGTGGATATTTCCTCCAAAATTATCGCCACCGAATAGGGTTCTGCCCCAATGGAGCAAGCAGCACTCCATATATTTAGTTTAGCATTTTTAACCAACAGCTCAGGCAACACCTTGGTTTCCAATGTCTGAAACATTTTAGGATCCCGAAAAAATTCTGACACGTTAATGGTCAAATAATCTAAAAAACTTATATATTCGTCCCTACTGCTGGACATTAATTTGAAAAAATCACCATAGTTAGCAATTTTTCTGCGGGCAAGCAGACTATCCAATCGGCGCCTAAGTTGATTTTCTTTATAACTGTTAAGGTCCAAGCCAAAGTACCTTTGCACTTGATTTCTAAATTCAGCAAATTCCATCGTTAGATCACCTTCAACGGCGTACCAATGGTACGTATAGTTACCAAACCGGTATCTAAGTCCAGAATCATCGTCCGTCCTCGGTTTCCCCCCACCTCTTCAGCATGAATTCTGATGCCCAGTTGTTTGAGGATGCTGCGAGTCATATCGGCATTCCTTTGACCAATATTCAACACAAATTTTTCATCTAATCCGGAAAACATTTGTGCACCACCGGCTAACTTGGCCTGGATTCTACTGATCGCAGCTCCAGTCCTTTGCAGTTCTTTTAACATTAGTGGAATGCCTAAATCAGCAAATTTTGCCGGCTTATTGACATTACTAAACTGTCTGCTGTCCGGTAACATAATATGCAGTAGCCCACCGATCTTTAATTTAGGATCATAAAGTGTCAACCCAACACAGGACCCCAGACCAAGGGTGATAATTTTATTGGGCGCCGCTGCCGTTTTATAGTCCGCAATGCCAACTTGGATTTCTTTTAATACTTTTGCTGGCTCCATTCATGGCTCCCTTCACAATTTTTACTTAGTTAAATTGTTAGACATTTCCCACATCTCGTCGGCGGTGGTAATGGACCGTGAACCAAAGGAGTGGGCCTTCTGAGCAGTTATCATCCTGGCCATTTCATCTACAAAGTCGACGTTTGATTGCTCCAAAAAGCCCTGCCGGATGATACCAGGCACTTCTGGGTTTTTCAAAACCGTTACGTTTTCATTGGCTGCATAAACATTTTTGCCCAGCGGTGTTAGGTAACTGGGGTTTTCAAAATACTGTAACTTTATTTGGCCAATTTCTTGTTTCTCACCTTGGTATGGCACTGCAATCACCCTGCCATCCCTTTCTATTTTTAGTTCTTGGGTGCCCGGTGGCACAGTGATATCCGGCATAGAAAAGCCCGCTGGGTTCACTAGTTTGCCGTCTTTATCCACCTCAAAATCCCCCGCCCGGGAATACACTGTACTGCCATCATAGGGATCGGCCAAAACGAAAAAACCGTGGCCATCTATGGCTAAATCCAAGGATCTACCGGTTTCTTGCAGTGTCCCTTGGCCAAAGTCCTTTTTAGTCATCATAATCACCCGCATACCACTGCCCACAGCGGGGGTAATCTTGGCATCCGCTTTGGTGGTGGTACCACTGTCGCTAAGGGCTTGACGCACTGCTTCAGAAAAATCGGTCATGGGCTTGTCTGCTTTATAACCAACGGTGTTAATATTGGCCACATTGTTACCCACAGTGGCCATTTGCAATTCTTGTATTTTTAAAGCCGCAGCACCGGATTGTACAGTTTTAAGCATTTAATCACCTCACCAATTATCGCTTTATCTTAATGAACCCAGCTGATTGGCTGCTTTATTTAGCAGTTCATCATGGGCTTGCATTAATCTTTGGCCGGCTTGATAAGTGCGCATTACTTGAATCATATTAGTCATTTCCACCGTGGTGTCAACGTTGGAAGATTCTATCACACCCTGCAGCACCTTGGTTTCGGTGCTGGGCAATATTTCTGCCTCTTCGGTGGGGGAGAAGTATTTTTCTCCTTCCTTTTTCAACGCCCTGGTGTCTGCAAACTCAACCACACGCAGTGTATACCGCGGCCGGGTTTCACCATCAATGGTCAAGCGACCCTTCTGGTCAACTTCAAACTTTTTGTCCCCCACTTTAATGGGTCCAGATTCACTTAACAGTTTGTCGCCGCGGGTATTAACCAAATAACCATCCTTATCAACATAAAAGGAACTGTCTCGGCTGTAAAACTCCTGCTGGCCCTGTTCAGTTTGCGCCTGTAACACGTAAAAGCCTTTGCCATCCAAAGCCAGATCAGTATATTCCCCACTGGTGGACAAATCCCCCTGGGTCATGTCAATATAAACCTCAGCCACCGCGCTGCCCATGTTGGATGGCCCCACCGGGGTTAACCCTTTTTGGTTAGGGCTTTGATGGTGAATTAAAACTTCACCAAAGGTTTCGGTCCTAATCTGATCACTTTTATAACCTTTGCTTTCAACATTGGCCAAGTTACTGGTAATCAAATCCAACCTAGACTGTTGCACCCCCATACCACTGAGGGTGGTGTATATACCTCTAAACAAACTCTCACCGCCTTTAGGCAAATTTACTTCATCATCTGTTGTAATATTTTTCTTAAGTTTTTGACTGCCCGACTGTGCAATTGACACACTCGAGATTCAGAAACTTCCAACACACTGCCTATTTCCTTTAGAGTTAACTCTTCTTGGTAATATAATGCCAACACCAGCCGATCCCGTTCCTTTAGTGTGGCAATGGCATCGGCCAATATTCTTTTATCTTCCAGTTCATCTATAATGGTCAACGGATCGGGACTATCGTCATCGGCCAGCAGGTCGGTCCGGCGTACAGCATCACCTTCACCGTTGTGTATTTCCTCATCCAATGAATACATTTGGCTAGCGTTCCATTGCCCGGTGACCTGGCGCAGTTCCTCCAACGTGAGGCCTGCTCCGTTGGCCACTGCCAATTCAGTCACCGGCTCACCACTTTGGGCCAATTTTTCCTTTGCTGCTTTAACCGCCTGTTGGCGTTGCCAAATGGTCCGGGGCACCCAATTTTGTCGTCGCAATTCATCAAACATTGCTCCCCGAATGCGGTGGTAAGCAAAGGTTTCAAAGGCCACCCCCATTGACAAATCAAACTTATCCACCGCCTCTATCAAGCCCATGGTGCCACAACTTTCCAAGTCAGCCTGTTGCATAAAATAGGGCATCTTGACAGCTAGCCGGCCGGCAATGGTTCTTACTAACGGTAAATAGTTTAATATTAACTTTTCCCGCAACTCAGCACTGGGCTGGGTGACGTATGCTTGCCAAAGGCTATCATTATCCATGTTTTCACATCCATTAGCGTTTGCGCAATTGGTCAATTTGCTTTTCAAAGACAAAGGATACTAATGTTTCCTCCAGCCACCGGGTGATGTTTAAAAACTTTAGACCAGCATGGTAAAGATTCATCTGTTGATCAATTAACTCACACCGAACCACTTGGCCCTTTAAAGATATATCCGTTACTCGGTTTTTCTTATTAATGGTAAAATATAAATCTAAAACTTGATTTTTCTGCAACTCGTTTTTGCTCGCTAACCGCATTCCGCCGGCACTTAAATCTACCGTGGTGCCTTTATATTTTGTTTCATCACCCTGTAAGTAGTACTCCACATCCAACATCATTGGTACCCGCACAAACTCCCGCAATTGAATCTTTTTTATGTCCTGTTCTGCCGGGGCACCGATGCGATAAAAATTTAGGACTTCCGTTTCTTTATGTACACCTAAGAAACTGGCTGTAAAGGTAAAGGCACCATTTTGCGACACATATTTAACATTAATCTGCTCGTGATGCGTTAGTACCAATGGAGTATCTCCTTGGTATGGTATGTCTATATAAATTTCACCATTTGTAACATTCTGAATGGTGGAATAAAAGTGCTCGTCTTTGTGGTCATTTACTCTAGTTACTGTAATTTTTTGTCCCAATTTATATTTTTCTACCGCCATATGTTATATCCCCCTAGCTGAATAATCGGCTCAGTCGACTGAAAAAACCAGATAATCCCCCAGTCTCCTGATGTTCCAAACCAATAAGTTGATTGGCCACCTTCTTGATGGATCTGCTGGCGGAACAATTAGGATTATATAGCACAAAGGGTTTTTGCTCCTTCACCGCCTGCACAACATTTATATCTTCAGCCACGTTACCCAAATATTCAATCCTAATATTGGGTAAAAAGTGCTCCGCTGTCAATTGCAATTTTTGTATGGTCTGCTGTGCCTCATGGTTGTTAACAGCTTTATTGACAATTATTTGCACTTGTTGGTGCACGTTGTACCTAGATAACACCTTGATCAAACCATAGGCATCAGTAATGGATGTTGGTTCCGGGGTGACCACCACCACCAGCTCATGAGCGGCTGCCAAAAAGGCCAAAGTATTTTTACTTAAGCCGGCGCCGGTATCCACCAGCACCTGATCGACACCAGCATCAAAAACCTGCATTGCCCCCTGCAAGCGCTTTAGGGCCTCAACACTTAAGTTAGCCAGTTCCATCACCCCAGACCCACCGGAGATAATGCGAATACCCTTGGGGCCAACCATGACAATGTCATCTATACTTTTTCCATGATATAAAAAATCATAAAGATTATACTGAGGCTTTTTACCCAGTAATACTTCTACATTGGCCAGACCCAGGTCGGCGTCAAATACCACCACTCGCTGGCCTCTATCCGCCAGAGCCAAGGCTAAATTTAGCGTAACATTGCTTTTGCCTACGCCACCTTTGCCGCTGGTAATGGCGATTACCCGGGGACCTTTAGCCGGTGTCCTTTTAGTACCTGCCTTGATTATTGTACCCTTCAACATACTGGTCAACACTCCTGAACAAAAGTTGAGCTAATTTACGCGGTTGTACCTCTTCAATATCATCAGGAATGGATTGGCCATCACAATAATATTGTATTGGTATTCCAGTTTTTAAAACCACATTTAGCATGGAACCCAAAGTTTCGGTTTCATCCACCTTAGTAAAGATATAACCGTTGTAATGGGCTATTTTAAAATCCCTGATGGTGCGGAATAAATCGCGGTCTTTGGTACTGGCACTGCTGACTAAATATATCTGCTTACTACCACTGACTGCTTCAATAAACCCTTTTAACTCCAGCACCTGACCGGTATTTTTAGATGAACGTCCCACAGTATCAATTAAAATATAGTCTTTCTCTGCATGTCGCTCCACTGCCTGTTTTAATTCCGCCGGAGTCATCACCACCTCCACCGGCACATCAATGGTATCTCCGTAAATTTTTAACTGGTCGGCCGCGCCATAACGATAGGTATAGACAGTAATTAATGCCACCTGTTTGTTGTCCAGCAACTTAAACCGAGTGGCCAATTTAGCCAGCGTGGTGGTTTTACCCACTCCAGGTTGCCCCACAAAAAACATAAACTTAGCCGGTTCAATGTTTTCATAGGCCGGTTTCAACAAATCTGTCACCTTGTTGATTATGTGCACTTTAGCCAGATCATTTTTGTCACCACTACTATCTTTAATTGCTTGTTCTAAGCCATGCAACAACTTCTTAGCAATCCCCTGGTCTATATCCATATCAGTAAGAATTTCCAACCAGCGACAGTTAAAATCTTTGTCTAATGCTAGGTCTTTTTGTCCTGCTTGTTGTTCCAACATCGCCAACAACCTCCCCTTTTCCTGTGGTTCCAAAGATTTCATTACCGTTTCTTCTAATATCGGCTTAAACTCAGTGGACTGCAACTTATTAGCACTAGTCATAACTGGTTTCGGCCCCTTGACGGTTGGTGTCGGCGTAGTGCGTACTAAGTCTGCGGCTTGATAGATCGTTAGGTTTTCCACCTTTGACACCGTTCGCTGGGGATGCACCGCAGCCACTGCTTGATCCACCGGTTCCTTTGGTTTTTCCAGTTGTTGGTACTGGGGTGGTGCCTGCAGTTCTTTTACTTCATCTAATACTGCCGTTACTTCTATTCTGGTTTTAAAAAGGCCTTTAATCCCTTGGCCCCTGACCTTTTTACTGCTGACAATGATCGCTTCCGGACCTAGTTCAGCTTTAATCTGCTGTACCGCCTGTGGCATTTCATCCACCACAAATTTTTTGATAATCATTAATCAGGATTCACCGTCCCCACTGCTTCTACTTCAATACCGGTAATTATTTCATTTATAGATATGGCTGGCAGATTGGGCAAGTAACGCTCCAACATCCGCCTGAGCGGCAATCTCACCCGAGGTGAACACAGCAATACCGGGCTGATTCCCCGCATAGTTAGCCGTTCCACCTGCTGTTGCAATTTATCCAACAGCGCATTGGCTTGGTTGGGTTCCATTACCGGATACTGACCCAATTGGGTTGACTGCACCGAATCAGCCACTGCTTGGTCCACTTTCGGATGTAAGGTAATTACCGAAATTTTCTTCCGTGAACCGGCTTCATCCGGTGTGGCGTACAACTGGCAAATGGTTCTTGCCAACGACTGGCGCACATGTTCGGTGAGAAAATCTGGGTCTTTATTTAAACGGGCGCCATCAGACAGCCCTTCTAAAATGGTCACCAAATCCCTGATGGGTACTCGTTCCCGCAATAAATTCTGTAACACCTTTTGTATTTCGCCCAAAGACATCAGGTCCGGTACTAAATCCTCCACCACTGCCGGAGTTCTTTCCCTAACCACATCCAGCAATTCCTTCACTTCTTGACGGCCCAACAGTTCATCGGCATGGCTCTTGATGATCTCTGTCAAATGGGTTACCATCACAGTACTGCAATCCACCACCGTTAAACCGTTAAGTTCCGCCTTTTCGCGCTCAGTTTCATCAATCCACCAAGCGGGCAGTTTAAAGGTGGGCTCTGTGGTGGCAATACCCTTAATGTCCAGTTGCTGTCCCAAGGGGTCCATGGCCAAATAATGTCCCGGCATAAGTTCGCCCTCGGCCACCTCCACCCCTCTGATCTTAATTACATAATTATTGTGGTGCACCTGCATGTTGTCGCGAATGCGAATGGGCCTAACTAATATCCCCAGTTCTAACGCACACTGACGTCTAATGGCCGCCATCCGCTGCAGTAAGTCTCCGCCTTGGCTTTCGTCCGTCAATGAGATCAAATTATAACCAATTTCCACTTCTAATGTATCAACTTGGAAATAATTTAATACATTCTCCGGTTGACGTCGAGTTTCCTGCGCCTTGGTGGCTTCCAATTCTTGCTGTTTTACAACCTCGTGTTCTTTTTCTTTATTTAACAAATAAGCAGTATAAGCCAGGGCGCCGGAAAGGGCTAAAAACAAGAAATTGGGCATCGCCGGCACTAGGCCGATGACAAATAGAATCCCTGCAGCCAAACCCAATACTTTGGGAAAGTTTAAAAACTGTTGGGAAAGATCTTTACCAAAACTGTTTTCGGAAGCCGACCGGGTAACTAAAATACCGGTGGCGGTGGATATCAGCAGTGCCGGAATCTGGCTGACCAAACCATCGCCAATGGTCAAAGTTGTATAGGTGATCAACGCATCGGCCAGCGACATGCCGTGCTGGGCAATGCCAATGATAAAACCACCCAAAACGTTAATAAAGATAATGATAATCCCGGCAATGGCATCTCCCTTTACAAACTTACTGGCACCGTCCATCGCCCCAAAGAAATCGGCCTCCCGTTGAATCTGTTCCCGCCGATGTCTGGCTTCATCTTCATTGATCAAGCCAGAGTTCAGGTCAGCATCAATGCTCATTTGTTTACCGGGCATGGCATCCAACGTAAAGCGAGCCGCCACCTCGGCCACCCGGCCGGCACCGTTGGTGATCACTATGAATTGAATAATGGTGATGATGATAAACACCACCGCACCAACCACATAGCTACCTCCGGTGACAAAATTTCCAAAGGCTGCAATAACTTGACCGGCAGAGGCTTCGCTTAAAATCAACCGGGTTGATGATATGTTCAATGCCAATCGGTAAAGGGTAGTTACCAATAGCAAACTGGGAAACACCGAAAACTGCAGGGGTCCGTGGTAAACATGGTAATTAGCAAAATCACCAAACCCAAAGTTATACTTATCACCAACAAAAAGTCCAACACATTGGGGCTTAGGGGAATAATAATCATTAATATAATGCCTATAACAAAGGCAGCAATAATAACATCGGAATTACCTTTTAAGTTTGCTTTAGCTTGGTAAAGATTTGGTAAGGGCATTTTTGCATTAACCTTCCTTAATTTTAGCTGTTTATGACTGATTTATTTTATGCAACCTGCTTTTTGTAGGGGCTCAATTCATTGAGCCCGCTAGACTAACCTATAAATTCCTAATTCATAATTCTGTTCTGTTCCATTTACCGTTTTTGGTTCAATCGATAAACCGTTGCCAGTATCTCCGCCACCGCTTGGTATAGCTCCGGTGGAATTTCCTGACCTATTTCTACATTGTTGTATAAAAACCTGGCCACTGGTTTATTTTCTTGGATGGGCACATTGTGTTGGGCCGCGATTTCCTTGATCTTTTGAGCCATGAAGTCTGCCCCTTTGGCCACCACCACCGGGGCGGGTTTGACATCGGCATCATATTTCAGTGCCACTGCAAAGTGGGTTGGGTTGGTGACCACCACGGTGGACTTAGGTACTTCCTGACTGACCAAGTTCATCAATATCTCCCGCTGGCGGCGTTTTAACCAGGATTTAATCTGGGGATCTCCTTCGGTTTGTTTATATTCATCTTTAACTTCCTGCTTGGACATGCGCATCTGCTTGTTGAAAGCATAGCGTTGGTATACCAAGTCCAATAAACCAATGGCCAGGTAGGTTAACGCTCCCCATAATAAAATAGCCAGCATTGCTTCCAGCACTTTATGAAACAAGTATACCGGTGGGCCGTAAAACAACTTAAGCATTTGGCTGTATTGTCCTTTGGCCACGGTGTAAACCAACACACCCATTAAAGTGATCTTGAGGATGGACTTTAGCAGTTCAAAAAGCGTGCGACTGCTGAACATCTTTTTAAAACCTTCAATGGGATTAAGTTTTGACAACTTTGGTTTAATGGCTTCCGGCGCCAACAAAAAACCAAATTGACCAATGTTGGTTGTCAGCGCCACAATTACCAGTACGATAAACAAAGGGGCCAACAAACCAAAGCTGCCAATCAGTGTTCTAATTAATATATCCACTAACCGATTGGTGTCCGGTGGGGCAATGATATAATTATGGAAATAATGACTCAGTTCTTCATACACCTGCTGAGTAAATGTTCCCTTGGCCATATAAAAATACAGCACCCCGGCCAGCAAACACAGGGCGGCATTAAAATCGGCACTCTTAGGCACCTGACCTTTTTTGCGCGCATCCTGCAGTTTTTTGGGCGTCGCCTGTTCTGTTTTTTCTTGACCACCGGAATTAGCCATTAAGACAGCCCTTTCACTAGTAATAATAAGTCCTTCTGCATCTGATCAAATATTGATGCAAAAATACTGCCCATTAGCGGCAACAACACTGCTAACGACAGCAATCCCAACATAATTTTAAAGGGAAAACCCAGCATGAAAATATTCATCTGGGGTGCAGTTCTTCCCATTACTCCCAAAGCAATATCCGTCATTAATAAAACCGCCACTATTGGTACCGCAACCTTCAGAGCCAGTGTAAAGGTATCGGCAAAGGCCCTGATTAAGAAAATCGCAGCCGTGCCAGTCATTTCCGCTGCATTTAATGGCAATATTTGATAACTCTTCACCAACCCCCAAATCAGTCCATGATGGCCATCCACACAGAGAAAAGTGGCCAAAGTTACGTAATAAAGGAATCTGCCCAAAGGGGTGTTCATCGAACTGGTCACCGGGTCCATTATTTGGGCCATGGCATAACCAATGCTTAAATCTATTAATTGACCTGCCATGCGCAACGCATTGAACACCATAGTACAGACAAAGCCCATGGCCAAACCAACTGCCGCCTCGCTGACCAGCATCATGATATACCCTAAGCCTCCGTCAAATATCTCAGGGCCACTGGCGGCGATGATGGGATAAATGATAATGGTGAGAACAAAGGCAAAACCAGCCTTTACTTGACCAGGTATGCCGGGAATAGCAAAAATTGGACTGGCCCACAAAAAGGTGGAGCAACGCACAAATACCAGCATAAAAATTGGCAATATCGAAAAATCCGGCAACAACCTGTTCACCCCACTAGCTATGCTTAACGAACAATATTGGGAATCTGCTCATATAACCGTTGGGTAAACCCAACAATAACATTAACTAACCAACCAGAAAGTACAATTACCGTGATAAACACCGCCAAAATCTTGGGCACAAAGGCCAAAGTTTGTTCTTGAATTTGGGTGGTGGCTTGAAAAATCCCAATGATTAGCCCCACCAACATGGCCATTAGCAATCCCGGTGCCGATAAAATGACCACCATCATTAAAGCCTCTCGGCAAATATGAATAATCTCAGTTTGACTCATTGTGATCACCTAAAACTTTCTACCAGGGATTTTACCACCAAGTACCAGCCATCCACCATGACAAACAGTAGCACCTTAAAGGGCAACGCAATCATCATCGGCGGCAACATAAACATCCCCATGGACATCAAAACGCTGGCTATCACCATATCGATCACTAAAAAGGGCACATAAATTAAAAAACCAATTAAAAAGGCTGTTTTTAGCTCGCTGATAATAAAGGCTGGTGTCAACACCGTTAGCGGTACCGCATCAATATTTTGGGGCTTGTCCATATCAGCCAGATTAACAAATAGCGCCAAATCCTTTTCCCTGGTTTGTTTGGACATGAATTCCCTTAACGGTTGGGTGGCCAATTCAGTGGCTTGCTGCTGGCTAATTTCGTTATTCAGATAGGGTTGCACCGCATTTTCATTAATTTCGGTATAAACAGGCTTCATGATGAAAATGGTTAAAAACAAAGCCAAACCAATCAAAATTTGATTAGGCGGGGTTGACTGGGTACCTAAACCCGACCGCAAGAATGATAGTACCACCACGATGCGGGTAAAGGAAGTGAGCATCATTAAAAATGCTGGCACTAGCGAAAGTACCGTCAACAGCAACAGTAATTTTACTGAATCCACCACTCGTTCTGGCTCATCAGTTGGTTGAATAGTTAAATCCACCGCCGGTAGCGGTGCCGCACCAGCCAACGGGGGGCCAAATAAAATAAAAATGGCAGTAAGGGCGATAAAGATAATTGGTTTATTTTTCACGGCCATTTTCTCCTTCTGCTGTGTCTTGATGGCTAACATGCTGTTGCTGCTTAAGCTTAAATTTAAGCAATTGACGAAAATCAGGTAAACCCTCGGCAACAGTATTATCTGCCAACGGCTCCGGCAAAGTATCGTACTCCTTGACCACCGTAATCCCAGTTTCAGCATGGGCCAACAGAAAATATTTGTCGCCAACTTCCACCAGGCTCAAAAGGCCTTTTGGTCCCAGGGGCATTTGCTCCACCACTCGCATGCGCCGACCACCCTGTTGTCCCTTAACTAAGCCCCGGCGGGCGAGGCCGTATTTAATGGCCACATAGGCCAGTGCCAACACCAACGGCAGCGCAATGATTACTCTGATAAAGGCAAATAAAATTTCTGTATTATTCATGGTGTTATTATTAACCTTCTATCTGTTCTTTAGGCTGGCTGCAAGCAGCCAACTTGTCATGACGAGTAATTTTGTTTAACCTGACGGCAAAGTGGTCATTAATCACCAAAATTTCGCCCCGGGCAAAGGGTTTGCTATTAATGTAAATATCTGCAGACTCGCCGGCGGACTTGTTGAGTTCCAGCACTGAATCAGTCTCTAGATTCAGTAGGTCTTTGATCTTAATTCTTGCTTGGCCCAGCTCAACATAAATCTCCATGGTCACGTCTTCCAAATGCATCAGGCTGGCTTTGATTGACGGCCCTGGCTGAGAAGAAGTAATGGGAGGGAAGCGCACCGGTTTAACGGCGGCTTCACTCTCCTCTTCCCTTTTTAGATCCTGCATTTTTGCCATAAAGGATTGAATTTCTTCTTCAGACATCATCGTTATCACCTACTGGGTGAGGTATTCGGTAAAGTAGATTCTGCTCAGTTTACCGTGTTCCAATTTTTCATTGATAGCCTCAGTCATCTCACGCTGAACATTGTCAATGCTTTCTGGTGGCTGTACTTCGGCTAATTTTTTAGAACGCAACAGTCTAATCACAGTATCTTTAATGACATGGTTTTTCTGTTGCAGTTCATCAACCAACTCCTTTTCTTCCTTGGGATATTCCATAACGGCAGTGAACCGCAGGTAGTGAATGCCACCGGGATCGGCTAAATTAATCAACATTTCTCCCAATTCGCTGGTGGCCATTTCCGGTGGTTTGGGTGCACTGTCAGCCGGGTTTAGCAAGAAGAAATAGCCAGCTATGCCTCCGGCAACCAGCATGTTTAGCAGTAACAGGATCACAATTACAGTTTTAGCAGAAAAACGTGACTTTTTTTCCTTTTGTTCAGCGGATAATTCTTTAGCCATTTACCCCTCACCTTTGTTTTTTAATATTAATTACTATACATTAACGCTTTAGGTTAATCAATTCCTCCAGCATGCTGTCAGAGGTGGTAATTACCCTGGCGTTGGCTTGGTAACCACGTTGAGTGGTGATCATGGTGGTGAATTCCTCGGTTAAATCTACGTTGGACATTTCCAAGTAACCGGAGTTGATTTGCTGTGATTCACCGTTGGGCACCCCAAAAACGGCAGCACCAGAGGTGTCAACATTTTCTTTGTAAACATTTTGCCCTTCTTTGATTAAGCCTTCATTATTGGCAAAGGTTACGATGGCAATGCGGGCTTCTGTTAAGGAAGTAGAATCATTATAACTACCACTTCCATAATCAAATTTTACAGGATTTCCATTTGTATAGGTACCAGTAATTTTACCGTCAGGTGAAATGGTTAATGCCTCAATAGATAATGGAACTGCTGGTGTACTAGTATCATCTTCCAACAATACTCTAATGGCACCATAGGCATCATCGCTTTTATCATTAGGTGTGTTAACACCGGCAGTTTGGCCAATTAAATTCATACCACCGGAGTTGACAATATAACCATCTTTATCTACAAAGAATACACCTTCTCTAGTGTAGTTTGCCTTTAAATCCGCCGGGTCAGTTTTGGGAGTAACATTACCAGCAGTAATCAAATCACTCTTAGCATTGGAAACGGCAAAGAAGCCATCCCCTTGAATCGCCATATCTAGCGTTCTACCGGTATTTTGGGTTGCTCCTTGGCCAAAATCGTTATTAATACTACCCACAGACATACCGGCACCCACTTGGGCGGGGTTTTTACTGTTACCACCTGAGCTTATAGTTTGATACAAAGTATCCTGGAAGTTGGCTCTGCCCTTTTTAAAACCGGTGGTATTTACGTTGGCAATGTTGTTACCAGTAACATCCATGCGAATTTGGTGGTTTTTCATGCCAGATACACCTGAATATAAAGAACGAATCATTTTTTGCCCCTCCTTATATTATGAGCCGCGTCAGTCGGTCAGCGGCACGGACAGCCTCCTTACGGGCCGGCTGCTTATTTGATTATTACTGCACTATCAATATTGGTAAAAACGTGATCCTTTAGGCTTTGACCATCTATGGCGGTGACCACCGTTTTATTTCTTACATTGGCTATTAATGCCAGATCGCCATAGATCAATAGCGATTCCTGGGCCCCTTTGGCCTCGGCCCGCTGCACTGCGTGATTAATCTTACTCATAACTTCCGGCCCCAGCACTATGCTGCGCTGCTGCAGTCTTTTTTGGGCATGGGCTGAAAGTTTCACCGGCTGTTGCCTTTGGGTTTCGTTGTATAATAAATCAGCAAAACTGGGCACTTGCATATTTTTGTCGGTATTATTGGCTTTAATCAGTTGCTGATTAATAGGTTGTGGTTGGGGAATATAGTTGATTTTATTGACCATTTTCTTCATCACCCCCACCGGTGGCTACCTCCTCCACATCGGCCACAGGCTCCTCAGTATCTGGTGTGGGCTGCTGCTCAACCACAGCTTTACCTTCCACCATGGTGATATTAGTGATATCATAGGCTTTGTTATTAACCATAACCTTTACTCCATCGCTAGTGACACTAACTTTATCCACCACGCCGGTAACAATGCTACCTTCATCAATCAGCGTCACGGTATTACCAATCAAGGCCGCCCCCTGGTTAATCTGTTGACTATGCAACAAATCAGTCATCTGACTATTTAAGTTGGTCAGCTGTTCTAGCGTAGTAAACTCGGCCAATTGGCTAATGAACTGGCTGGTGTCCATTGGCGATGTGGGATCTTGGTTTTTTAATTGCTCCACCATAATCCGCAAAAAGGCATCCTTATCCAGTTGTTGCTTAAACTCTTTGGTTTTGGTATCTGGCAAGTAATAGTCATTGTTGGTTGCCTTTACTTCCACTACTCCCCCTCCTTTCATTAAACCAAAATATTCAAACCGTCATCAACCACCACGCTGTTATGATCGGTGGACACTGCACTAACCTGGGGTTGGTAACTGTTCTTGTTGTTGTAACCAGCAGCATTTCTACCGCGGCTATCTCCCTGGTTGTCCTGACGCCCCCCTAACCATTGATTGCTACCATTATTTAAATAGACTGTGGCATCATTTAATTTTACCTGCTGTTGATAAAGCGCCTCCCGCATTTGCGGCAATACCGCTTCCAAAGCCTCTTTACCATGAGCAGTGGCGGCATAGAATTGGGCATTTAATTCACCACGGTTGTAGGTCAAACGAATGGTTACTTCCCCCAAATGCTCGGGGTTTAATCTTAAATGAATGGTGGTTTGGTTGGGCTGCTGTTTAGTGGCCATTTCTTTAACCATATTCAGCAATCTGCCTGCCATTTGCTCTGGCTGTACTTGGTCTTTACTGTTTACCAGTGTACTTTGATTACTGGTGGTTTGTTGGTTTGCACTCTGCACAGCCTCTTCGTTGCCCTTTACCACTGGTTGCGCTAATTGTTCAACGGGCCGTTCCGTTGCCGGTTTAACAAACTGACTGATTGCTGCCGGTGGCTGATTGGTAGCCGGTTGTTGTTCCCCAGCTTGCACCGAGGTAGAACCCTTGTGCTGGGGTACTAAAACTGCTTTGGGCAATTCCGGAGCTATCTGCTCGACCTTGACAGCCCGTTCTGCTGTTTGTTGTTTAAAGTCCCCATCTACTAACGGCTGATTTAATTGGCTTTTTGGCGTGGCTATCGATGGTTGTACTTGCAGGCTGGACTGCAATTTTTCCAAGTTGCCCAGTAGTTCTCCCTCAATTGGTCTTAGCAAAGGCTGTGACGGTTGTTTAGCATTGCCATCAGTTTGCCCAAGCGCCAGTGCTGGTTGTGATTTGGACTCTGGACTGGCATTTTGTAACTGTATCTGGAGTTGCTTCAGCGCATCCTTCAGCTCAACTGTTAGCTGTGGCTGCGGTCTGGATAGCAAACTCTCCAATTTATCCAGCAGCGCCGCATCAACCTGTTTCGGTACCGTTCCTACTGGTTGTGGTTCATACAATTGTGGTTGCTTCAGTTGTGCCAGCAGTGCTGTCAATAGTGTTTGGATATCAGTGATCAATTGCTGTTGTCCCATCTGGCTTGGTTGCTCTGTGTCGGTACTAGGCTGTTGCTGGTCAGAGTTACCGTTTAACAGCGGAACGGTAACATCGGTGCCGACAGTTTGTTGACCAGTGGCCGCTGCCAACAGTGCCATTAAAAAATCACCGTTAGCCCCATCACCTTCTTTAACAACCCCTTTGGACTGGTTGATCGATTTGCCATTAACCCCTTGGAAAATATTTCCATTCACTGTTACCACCTTAAAATCACCTCCTTTCAACGTATATAGAAGTATAGTTGATTTAGCCCTTACTCATTTTTCTAGCGTGCATGGTGGTGGCCAATTCATCTATTACCTTGGCTTCCAACATGCGTATTTGTTGGTGGTACTGGGCCAATTGTTTTTCCTTTAATTTTTCAATGATCAATCGATCTTGACGGGCCCGAGTCGTTCTTTGACAAGCTTGATCAAATTTGTGCTTGGCCATTTGGGTTTGGTTGGACTGTTGCAACATTTGGGATTTCAACACTTCCTGGTACATCAGTCTGTGCATTTCTCCCAGTGGGCTTTTGCCAGCCATCTCCATGCAGCTTTCCAGTGAGGCTTGGGTTCTTTGCAACAACTGCAGTCTTTCGCGGTAAATTTGTTCGGCCCGGCTCTGGGACAGCAAGGCCTCTTGTTCCTTTTTAGAGCGTTGCTCCAGCACCGGTTCCAAAGAAAACTGAAACTTTTTCATCAACTACCCTCCGTAATTCGGTATAGGTTTTCCAAAGTTTCGCTATATTCACTGTACTCCTCTGGCCTTTGGGTTAAAAACTCTGTGATTTGATCATGCTTGCGGATAGCCAAATCTATCTTGGGATTGGAACCAGATACATAGGCGCCAATGTTTATCAAATCTTCGGATTCGCTATAGGTGGCCATTAGGCCCCTGGTTTTACCAGCACTGCTGATATGCTGGTTTTCCACAATGTCGGGCATCACCCGACTGACACTGCTTAGCACATCAATGGCCGGATAATGGTTGCTGGCGGCCAGTTTGCGGGACAAAACAATGTGACCGTCTAAAATCCCCCGCACTGCATCGGCTATCGGCTCATTCATGTCATCGCCATCCACCAGCACGGTATAAAAGGCGGTAATGGAGCCGGTTTGTCCCATGCCGGAACGCTCTAACAGTTTGGGCAACAGCGCAAATACCGAGGGCGTATAACCCCTAGTGGCCGGCGGTTCACCGATGGCTAAGCCCACTTCCCGCTGGGCCATGGCAAATCTGGTCACCGAGTCCATCAACAGCATTACATCTTTACCTTGGTCCCGAAAGTACTCAGCAATGGCGGTGGCCACATAAGCACCCTTAAGGCGCACCAACGCCGGTTGATCAGAGGTGGCAGCAACAACAATGGACTTGGCCAACCCCTCTGGCCCCAGGTCGGACTCAATAAAGTCCAGCACCTCGCGGCCCCGTTCACCGATCAGGCCAATGACGTTGACGTCGGCACTACAGTGCTTGGCAATCATGCCCAGCAGCGTACTTTTGCCAACGCCACTGCCGGCAAAAATGCCGATCCGTTGGCCGCAACCGCAGGTCAACAGTGCATCTATCGCCCGCACTCCGGTGGGCAACACGCTGGAAATGCGCTTGCGCTTGAGGGGGTTGGGTGGTTGATTATCCACCGCAAAGGATATGCCAATATCATCGCCCAACTCATCTTCTATCGGACGGCCCAGGCCATCCAGCACTTGGCCCAGTAGGTGTTCACCCACCTTTACCTTTAGGGCTTGTCCGGTGGGCAACACCGAGCAACCGGGGTAAACACCCCGCAACTCGCCCAACGGCATTAGCAATGAATTGCGCCCTTTAAAGCCCACCACTTCAGCAAAGATCGGTTGCTGTTCGCCCGGCACAATAATGCTGCAAACTTCACCGATGCAAGCGTTAATGCCCTGCACCTCCACCGTCAGTCCCACCACTTGGGTGACTTGACCTTGTAATTTAATGGGCTGGACATGTTGAAGCCGTTGTCTGATTGGATTTAGATCTATAGTGAGTGCCATTAAATCCCCCCATTATGCTGGAAAAAGCGCCTTTAGTATCTCTTGCCAGCGCGCATCTGCGGTGGCATCCACAACGCCCTGCTCGGTTTGTACCAAGCAACCACCTAGTTTAACCTTGGCATCGGCAATAATACTTAACCTAGCCCGGTCTGATAGCATTTGTGTCAATTCAGGCTTTCTCCCGATATAGGCACCGATATCTTCTGGGTTAACATAAATTGTAACCTGTTCTCGATCCTTAACCTGTTGCAAGGCTTCCTTGGCTGCCTCCACCACCAGATCGGGGTCTAGTTGCAACTGGGTGGTTAAAAACTTTTCAGCAATTTCCACTGCCAAGCTAACAATCTCTTGCTCCATGGCAGCAAAGGTCTCTTTTCTGACGGTTTCTGCTTGTTCCAATACTTGCTGGGCTTGCAAACGAATTTGCGCTGCCTCGGTCTCGGCCTGCTGTAAACCATCTCGGTAACCCTGTTCCTGGGCCTGTATTTTTAACTCTTCGGCCTCTGCCCGGGCTGCTTTAGTCAACTGGTCTGCCTTTTGCTGGGCGTCGGCAACAATCGTGGCAGCCTGCCGCTGGGCTTCGCTAAGCATTGTCTTAGCCTGTTCTTCCGGCGATGGTTGCTCTACCACAATTTCTTGTTTGGTCACCAAGGTCTCACGGAACTTTAATTCCAGTGGATCACCATCCACTGCAGCACCTTTAATGATTCTAGACAATTATTGCATCCTCCCCACCCCGAGAAATGACAATCTCGCCACTTTCCTCGAGTTTACGGATGACATTAACAATTTTTTGCTGGGCTTCTTCAACATCCCGCAAACGCACCGGACCCATGTACTCAATTTCCTCTCGCAACATTTCTCCGGCCCGTTTGGACATATTCTTGTAGATGCGCTCATTAACATCTTTATTGGCACCACGCATGGCCAGAGCCAAATCTTTGGTGTCCACTTCCCGCAGTACCTTTTGAATAGAGACGTCATGCAGTTTAACAATATCTTCAAAGATAAACATCAAGCGACGAATTTCTTCGGCCAATTCTGGATCAGTGGTTTCTAAGTGCTCAAAGATAGCCTTTTCAGTGGCTCGATCCACTTTGTTTAGAATAGCCACCAAGCTCTTAACGCCACCCGCCACTGTTTCCTCGGTGGAGGCCACGGTGGCCAGTTTACGTTCTAACACCTTTTCTATTTCTTTGGCCACCTCTGGAGATGTGCGATCTAAAACTGCCACCCGCCGCGCCACATCAGCTTGCATGTCTGGTGATAATTCTGACAGCACTAAAGCCGCTTGATCCGTCTTTAGGTGCGCCACAATAAAGGCAATGGTCTGGGGATGCTCATCCCGGATAAAGCCAATCAACTGCCGGGGGTCAGCCTTGCGCAGATTTTGGAACGGCACTTGTCGCATGCTCTGGCTTACCTTTTCTAAAATCTCCACCGCTTTAACTGGACCCACCGTCTTTTCCAGCAGATCCCTGGCATAATCAACGCCACCGCTTAATACATATTCTCGAGCCCGCAGCAGTTCGAAGCATTCCTTGATAACCGCATCCGTCGCATCACTCTTCACCCGATCGATGTCAGAAATGGCGCCGGTGAGACGTTCAATTTCATTGTCATTAAACCCATATTTCAGCACCTTTGAGGACAGATCGGCACCTAAACTCATTAACAGCACTGCTGCTTTTTGTTCACCGGTTAACTGGACGGACATTGCACTTACTCCTTCAGCCAAAGCTTAATAATTTGGGCCACCTCTTCGGGTTTTTTCTTGGCCACATCTTTCAAATCCTGAGCAGGATCTTTCTTGTCTTGTAACTCTTTTAACAATGGCAATTCTGAATTAATCTCAGGCTCACCAACCAATTGATCCACTGACATTGGCAAAGCTTCCTGAGCCTGCAACAGTTCTCTTTTTCTGCGTCTTCTGCGTAAAAACAAAAATATTGCCATTAATATTATTAAGGTTGCTAAACCAATGCCGATATAAGTGTAAATTTGATTTTGTGGTTGTGTTTCAGCATCTTCATCAAAATCAATTTCAGCGCTGGTGTCAAAGGGCATCGTTTGTACAGTAATTTCATCGCCGCGTTCCGGCACATAGCCAATGGCGGCGGCAACCAACTGCTGAATGGCCTGCTGGTCAACAGTTTCCACATTGCTATCGACAATCACCGAGGTGGAAATGCGCTTAACCATTCCCGGCGGTTGATCAACTACAGTAATCTCTTCCCCGTGCTGATAGTTGGTGGTTGTACTCTCACTGTTATAATCCCCTGAGCCACCACCGCTGGCGGCCGGATAGTCAGTACCGGGCATTTGTGATGTGGTTCCTGCCGGCCCGCCCGCAACATTACCACCGCTACCGCTGGCACTATCGGTCTGTTCACTAACCACTTCACCAGGAATAATTTCTTTTCTGGTGGTTTGGGCTTGGCTAAAATCCAGATCCACCGATACCATGGCCACCGCTTTTCCGGGCCCGAATACCGGGGTTAAAAATTGCTTTAACCTTTTTTCAAGATTTTGTTGATACTGATCCCGCATTTCCAATTGTTGTTGAATCTGGCCATTGGTTGCCATGGTGGGATCAGACAATGTTTTTAGGAAATCATTGAGGGTGTTACCATTGGTATCGATAATATGTATATTTTCTGCCGTTAATCCCTCAACACTGCCAATCAACAGGTCATTTATCCCTTTAACCTGGGCAGACTCCATTTTAGCCAACGGCTTTAATTTTACCACCACCGAAGCAGAGGCTTCACCCTCCTCTTCGATAAACACACTTTTTTCTGGCAAAACTAAATGTACCCGGGCCTGTTCCACCGCATCAATGGCTTCAATACTGCGCTTTAACTCCGCCTGTAACGCCCGTTGATAAACCACCTGTTGTTCAAAGTCGGTCTGGGCCAATTTAGTTTGATCGAACAATTCAAAACCCTGGCCACTGCCCGGCAGCACCCCTTCACTGGCTAGCTGCATGCGCAGTTCGTAAACCTGATCCTCAGGCACCACAATGGTTTTACCCTGATCGGTAATTTTATATTTCACATTTAACGATTTTAATTTTTCTGCAATTTCACCGGCTTCATCTACTTGTAAATCTGAGAGAAGAGGGGCATATTTAGTCTGCAAAAAATAAGCTGATATGTAAAACAGACTGACAGCAATAGCAACCGTAGTTAACACCGTCGCTATCTTTTGTCTTTGCGAAAAACTCTGCCACCGTTCCTTTCCCCTTGCCGGCAGGTCCCGTAGGTTCAAAAAAAACCACTCCCCACTAGCAAGTTATATTATAATGCCATGCGTGAAATTTCCTGGTACGCTTCCACCATTTTATTGCGTACTTCCACCGCCAAACTAATGGCAATTTTGGCCTCTTCAGCGGCAATGGTCACTTGGTGCACATCTTCCACTTCACCAGTGACAAATTTAAGCTTCATTTGGTTAGCATTTAACTGGGCTTGATTCACTTTTGCTAGGGCATCGCCTAGAATGTCGCCAAAGCCAGTGTTGTCCCGTTGCTGACCATTAATTTGTTGTGTTTGACCAGTTAATAACATTGGTTGCAGCACAGCGTTTATTTGCATTTGCATCCTCCTAACCCCTGCCAATTTCTAAGGCCTTCATGGCCATTGATTTGGCTGCATTCAAAGCAGTCACATTGGACTCATAGGCTCTGGTTGCAGTAATCATGTCTGTCATTTCATTTAACACATTCACATTGGGATAAGCAACATACCCGTCTTCGTTAGCGTAGGGGTGTGCTGGATCATAGACCAACCGCGGGGGATTGGGGTCTTGGGCGATACCAGTCACCTTTACTCCGGCACCACTAAAGGCGGTGGCATTATCGCCTTTAATAGCTTGACGCAGTTGTTGGGCAAAAACCGGCACCTGCCTGCGATAGGGTGCTAATAAGGGATCATCCACCTTTCCCGCCGTATTCATGTTAGCAACGTTATTGGAAATAATGTCCAAACGCAGTCTTTCGGCGGACATGCCAGAAGCACTAATGGCAAAGGAATTAAACAAACCCATTTACTTACCTCCCGGAACCTGATATTACTTGACTAATGGTTGAGTAATAGCCGCTTAGGGCCTGTACAGATGTATTGTATTTTACTAGGGCGGCAGCCAAGTTAACCATTTCTTCCTCCATATTAACATTGTTACCGTCGGGCCTTAAACTGGTGTTGGTAACCTGTACCACCTCTGGTTGTACCACCGCCAGATGCTTAATACCGCCAATATGCATGCTGTGAGTGGTGCGCAACGGCAGACTATTCTTATCCATGGCGGTTTGCAGTTGTTCTTCAAAGGATACAAAGGACTTTTTAAAGCCCGGCGTATTTAAGTTGGCCACATTGTCTGCAATAACCCGCTGCCTCAGCGTTTCCACACCTAGGTCTTTTTTCAGCGCTAAAACCGTAGGACTATTAAATAGTTGCATGTTAACCTCCCAACTTTAACGACATATTTGGATATGTACTTCAAATATATTCCACATTAACAACCTTTTCCCTGCAAAAAATTGTAAATATTCATAAAAGTTGCCCGATTAATGCTAATATAACAACCCCACTTTACAAGTTTTACAGAACAAGTCGAAAAAATCAATAAGCTCTCACTTTTTTAGGACTATTTTCCCAGATTTATGGCCTGTTTTGCTTATTAAAAATTTTGTTAATCACTTGATAAGTTGTGTCAATAATGGGTTTTATTTCTCGGTCAGCAAGGCTGTGATTAATGGGTAGTAACAACACCCGCTGATAGAACTCCTCGGCCTTGGGGGCCCTACTTCCCTCTAAAGTGCAAATGTCCGGATGCCCTGCCCATAAATAATAAGGATGTGAAAATACTGGATAGTACTGAACATCAACATCAATGCCACTGGCCTTTAATTCTGCAAAGATTTTTCTTTTGGCAGTCACCAATTCTGCACTCTTTAACTGCAAGGGATACATGCCCCATGCCGGTATGGTATCTGGTTGCCACTGGGGAATTTGTAATTGGGGCAGCGCTCCGAAGGCGTCATTATACTGGTAAGCAATGGCGGTACGCCTTTGAATAATTTGATCAATACGCTCCAGTTGGCTTAAACCCAAAGCCGCCTGTAATTCTGTCATCCGATAAGCGTAGCCCAAATCTTGCATTTCGTAGTGCCACAGGCCAATATCTTTAGTTAACAGATGTGGGTCTTTAACCAGCCCCTCATCCCGAAACATGCGCAACCATTGGGCTAAATCCGCCGAATTGGTGGCAATCATCCCACCATCACCGGTGTAAATATGGTTTCCCGGTCCAAAGCTAAACACCACCATGTCACCCCAACTGGCCACCGACCGCCCGCGATACTGGGCCCCTAAACCGTGACTGGCGTCAACAATCACCGCAATATCTCGATCCTTTACGCCATCTAGGACGGGCTGTAAGTCACAGGGGTTACCGGCGTAGTGATGTACCAACACCGCTTTAGTTTTGTCATTTATTCTGGCCACCACATCTTTAGCATCAACATTCCCGGTAGAGGGATCAACATCAGCAAAAGTATTGACACCCTTTTGATAAAAAACCGCATTGGGTCCGGCTACCGGTGCAATGGGGGACACAATTACTTCTTCGCTCGGTCCCACCGCCGCTGCCAGCAAAGAGATATGTAAACCAGCCGCGGCACTGGATACCGCCACTGCATGTTTTACGCCCACATAGTCTGCAAAGGCTTGCTCAAATTTGTTCACCTGCTCACCCAGGTGTAGCTTTTCACTTTGCAAAACCGATAATAGAGCATTTTTATCTTCATCAGTAAACAATTTACTCGGCATGATAACCCTCCCTATTTTACATATCTCTACTTATTCTAACAGAATATCTCAAAAACAACATTAAAACTTGCAAACAAAAAAAGAGGCTGTTGCAAAACAACCTCTTTTATCCAAATTACATCTGTTTGAGGGTACGTTTTAAAAATTCTCTGGTGCGTTCCTGGGTCGGATTGTTAAAAATTTGCTCCGGTGGGCCTTCTTCGGCAATCACACCCTTGTCCATAAATACCACCCGATCCGATACTTCTTTGGCAAAGCCCATTTCATGGGTGACTATTAACATGGTTAGACCCAATTCTGCCAGTTCCTTCATAACCCGTAGCACTTCTCCCACCATTTCCGGATCGAGAGCTGAGGTTGGTTCATCAAACAACATTACATCCGGCTCCATAGAAAGGGCACGGGCAATGGCCACCCGTTGTTTTTGACCACCGGATAACTGTCTGGGTTTGGCATTAATATACTGATCCATGCCCACCACTTGCAAATATTTCATCGCCACCTTTTCGGCCTCTTCCCGGGAGCGCTTGAGCACTTTAATTTGTCCCACCACACAGTTGTTTAAAACATTGTGGTTATTAAACAAGTTGAATTGTTGGAACACCATACCTAATTTTGTCCGGTAGGCGTAAATATCGTGCTTATCGTCTAAAATATTTTCACCTTTGTAAATAATTTGGCCACCACTGGGCTTCTCCAGTAAATTGACACAGCGAAGGAGTGTTGATTTACCAGATCCGGATGAACCAATGATACAGACAACTTCTCCTTTTTTTACTGAAAAATTAATGTCTTTTAACACCTCATGGGTGCCAAAGGATTTGCTTAAATGTTGGATATCAATGATTTTTTCCATATTTCAACCTCCTTCTTCTAATATCTATTGCCATCCCTGTTCTTTTTGCGCACGGCATCTTCCGGTCTTTCCACTTGCATTTGGTTAACCATGATGTAGTCGTCCGGGCCATCCAGTCTTCTTTCAATGTAACGTAAAATTCTGGTGACAGTAAAGGTCATGATAAAGTAAATGATACAGGCCACTGAGAATGCTTCAAAGTACCGGAAGTTGTTGCCGGCAATGGATTTGGTTTGAAAGAACAGCTCCGTTACCGAGATTACGTTTAGCACCGAAGTATCTTTAATATTAATGACAAATTCATTGCCAGTGGCCGGTAAAATATTGCGAATCACTTGGGGTAATACAATATTAGTCATGGTTTGAATGTGGTTCATGCCAATGGCATGGGCGGCTTCAAATTGGCCTTTATCAATGGAGATGATACCTCCACGCACAATTTCCGACATGTAGGCGCCGGTGTTAATAGACACAATAAAAATTGCGGCATATGTGCGATCCATATTTACGCCAAAGGCCAAAGCAGAACCATAAAAAATTACCATTGCTTGTACAATCATCGGGGTGCCACGGAAAAATTCGATGTAGGCAGTGAGAATAAAATTAACAACCTTTTGCACCATTCTTTTGGGTCCTCGCTCCGGCATGGGCATAGTACGGATAACCCCAATAATTAAACCGATGATAGAACCTATAATTGTGCCAATAATAGAAATTAGCAATGTCATGCCCGCTCCCCGCAGGAACATGGGCCAGTAGTTTGTAACAATATTGACTATCCACTCAAAACTCATTGTTCTACTCCTTTACAACAGTATAAAACCGGGTGCATTAGTGTACCCGGTTTCTCATTATCGTTATTCAGCTGCTGGTTGATTCAAAATAGCGGCATCCATAATTTTTGTTTGCTCTTCCAATGGGATACCTGCTAAAATTTCGTTAATTGGTTCCAGTAATTCGCTACCCTTTGCCAAACCAACAGCGATGGCTGTGTCATCGTCAGAGGTAACAAATCCATCGGTGAATTCAACCATGGCGAAGTTTTTATTGGCCGCAGAAGCACTGACCCCTTCCGGGCGCTCCGAAACGTAACCATCAATTACTCCCGATTCCAGCGCAACCCTCATGGCCGGGAAGTTATCCATGGCCGGTTGTTTTTGTACCCCTTCAATTTGATCAATAACTGAATAGTGGAAGGTATTTAACTGAGCAGTTACTTTGGCACCACTGAAATCTTGGATAGAAGTGGCTCCTTCATAATCGCCACCCTTTTTAACTACCATCACTAAATCTGATTTATAATAGTTGTCTGAAAAGTCAATGGTCTTTTTGCGTTCCGCCGTTGGTGACATACCAGCGATAATAGCATCGATTTTGCCCGATGTCAATGCCGGCACCAGACCATCCCACTCAACTTTAACAATTACCAATTCTTTTCCCAAACCTTCAGCAATTCTTTTGGCGATTTCCACATCATAACCGCCGGCATATTCAGCATTGCCGTCGATTTTAACCGCCCCATTGGAATCATCCATTTGTGTCCAGTTGAAAGGTGCATAGCCACATTCTAGACCCACTTTAAAGGTGTTATCTTCGCTTGCCGCCGGCGCCTCGGTTTTTTCTGCATCGCTACCAGACCCGCAACCTGTCAACAATAACATTACAGATAAGGACATTACTAAAAATAATAACAGTTTTCTCCTCATAACTAAATACCTTCCTCCTCCTTTTATAATATTGTTTTCGTAACATAAAAGGCAATCTATTTAATTAATTGAATATATAAACATAGAATTGCCTAAATATTCCCTACACGCTAAATAATTTTATCATTATTTATAGTCGATTTCAAGAATAATCTCTAGTTGTTTTGAATAACAATAATCTTTTATCTTTTTTGTCATAATCTTTGGTATAATATGGCTTAACTAATATATTTGAGGTGTGACAATGGATATAAACGTACAAACAGAAATTTTAAAACGCTCATCTTTATTTAAAAACCTGCCTGATTATACCATCAGGAATATCGCTGAAAACACCAAAATAATTACCTTCCCCCAGGACACCATTTTGTTTAATGAGGGGGATAACGGTGATTTACTGTACATCATTGGCTCCGGCAGTGTAACCTTATATAAAAATACCGCCACCAGCAAAGAAGTACCGGTGTACAAACATCAAACCGGCGACTACTTTGGTGAAATTGCCCTTTTAAATGAAACCGGCAAAAGAACGGTTACTGCCAAGGCAGAGGCAAAATCATTGCTGTTCGGCATTCCCGGCGAAGTCTTGATGGTCTTGCTGCAACAAAATGGCACGTTGGCCATTAACCTGTTAAAAAATGTCAGTGCCCGGCTAGACGCCACCTATGATCAACTGGCCAGGCAGGATGCAAATTCTGCCCTGCCAATAACTGACCTTGAC
Source organism: Peptococcaceae bacterium 1198_IL3148 (assembly GCA_036763105.1). NCBI lineage: Bacteria > Bacillati > Bacillota > Clostridia > Eubacteriales > Peptococcaceae > Peptococcaceae bacterium 1198_IL3148. The sequence continues at coordinate 49,807 of JBAIYS010000015.1, forward strand.
CTGGCACTGACTGATGAAACAACTGCTTTGCCGACCGATATCAATGAGATGTTTTACGATCGTAAACTGGAGTGTCCCCATTGCGGAACAAAATTTACCACCCCTAGAGTACTAACTAAACATATCACCATTGAAAAAAGTGATGACGACTTTTGCAACTATTATAAAGGCCTCAACCCCATCTACTATGACGTGGCGGTATGTCCCCAGTGCAGTTTTGCCTTTACCGATGAAACTCGCGAGCCATTGGGCGCCAACGCTGCCACCGGGGTGAAAAGGGTAGTAGACTCATTGCCCAAAAAGGATTACTGCAAAATTCGTAATGCCAGCCAAGCCAAAGAAACCTTTGTTTTAGCAATAAAAAGCCAGACCGCTGCAGGCAGTAAGCAATCTTTAATTGCTAAACTCTACTTGCGCCTGGCGTGGTTGCACCGCTATGAAGGCGACACTGTTAATGAATACAAATTTATTGAACAAGCAATAAAACATTATGAAATAGCCTTTTCCCGGGAGAATTTTAATCCTAAGCAGGAAATCATGCTTCTTTACTTGGTGGGCGAACTCTACGCCCGCATTGGTGACCCCAAAATGGCCATTAATTGGTTTAACCGCGTGGTTACCCATCCGCAAAAACAAGTGTTTATCGGCATCGTCAACCGGGCCCGGGACCGTTGGCAAGATATTCGGGCCGAGATGAAAAATGCCGAGGGGTAGCCAGTTGACATAATAAAAAGCGGTTATCTTAGAGCAACCCTCTAAGATAACCGCTTTTTTATACAATTTCATCCACCATAATGCCCACTATTTCCCTAAAATAGGCCACCATGTCCAGCACCCATTCTGGTGGTATTTCCCTAACTATTTCTTTATTTTCAGAATTCACTACCTTCACTAAATACTCGCCGCTCTCTTCGTGCAATTCAAAATGCAGATTCGTTTGAAAGTTTTCCATAGTTTTGTTGGCTTGCTCCACGGCCTTGGTCAGCTGTTCCAATGTTGCTGCTGTCTCTAACTCGGTAAAATCCTGTGCTGGTTGTTCTTCACCAGTTGCTGTTCTTTTACCAACAGTTACAGTTTTTTGTTCACGTTGCTGTATTTGCTGGGTACGCACCGCGGGGTCTAATTGGGAAACAACCATATAATCACCACCCGCTATTTTTTCTTATCTAAAAAATAACCACTGTGTTGTTTAGGTTTGTTGTGATAGGCTTTCATTCCTACCTTTGACGATTGCATTTTTCTCATTTCCAACTGTAATTCCTTTAGCCTTTGTTCAGCCTCGGCCCGACTTTGATCCGCTAGTTCCTTAGCCTCTTTGGCAGCTGCACCGATGGCAGCGATTATCGGCTCCAATTGCTGCAATACCTCTGGTTGTTGCTTTTTAAAATCTGCCCAATGGGCCGCACCGGTTTCAGCCACCAACTTATCCTTTAATAGCTGAATTTGCTGATCCCACTGGTCTACTTTATTCATATACTCCTGGCGCGCCATTAGGTGCTTTTCCAGTTGGTCAAATTCAGAGGACACCGTCATGCGCCTGCTCAACTGCAATATTTCCTGCATTAATTTCAGCTTTTGTTGATAATACTCAATTAGTTTTTTAACCACGCTGTCGTTCATTTAGGCACCGCTCTTAGCCTTTTTTAATGCCAGGGACCAGGTGTCCCTTAATTCCTCAATCAAACCTTGCACTTCTAACAAAATTTCTTTATCTTTTTTGATGTTGGCTTCAATCAGTCGACGCTTGATGTAGTCGTACAAATTATACAGGTTTTTAGAGATCTCGAAGTCCTGGTTTAACGTCACCATCAATTCGGTGATGATGTCTTGCACCCGTTGGTTGTAGTAATTGCATTGTTCTATATTATTGGCTTCCAGTTGACTTATTGACTGTTTAATGAACTTTAACGCACCGTTGTATAACATTAATGTCAACTGTCCCGGTTCGGCACTGGTAACTGCATTTTGTTGATACTGGGCATATGGATTCGCTGCTGCTTGCATGATTTATATTCACCCTTTCGGCTTATTTACATACTTTATGCACCGCCACCAAATTGTTGAAGCAACCACATACTTTGGGAGTTCATTTGTTGAATGGCCTTTTCCATCTGGGCAAACATATTGTAATAGTAGTTTTCTTTATTATTCAATTGGTCCAACAAACGACCAATTCTATCATTTTCTCTTTCAATTTGGTCATTAATTAGATTATCAAATTCTGTACCATCATTCTTGATACCGGCTTTTTCTAACAATAAACCTTTTTGTCCACTGCTACTTCTGGTAGTTCTAATGTTATCTTGAATAATGTCATACAACCGCTCTGCCAATCCAGATTGAGCATATCTGGTCTTAGCCTTGCTGGAATCGTCCATTGCTTCGGTATAAGAAACATCGGATTTTTGGCTAAAAAGTTGGGCAACCTGATTTGGGTTTTCAGTTAAAGCAGCCTTTAACTTTTCTTCATCAATTACTAGCTTACCCCTTTGCTCCCAACTGCCGGTTTTAATGCCGATATCGTATAAAGAAATACCGACACCTTCCACCTCAGTATACAAAGCAGAGCGCATGTTGTTAACTATTCTGTCTAATAAGGGGTCGCTTCGAAGTAAACCACTTTTTGCCTTCTCTTCCCACAACTCTATATCCTTCTCGGACATTTCTTTCTTTTGTTCTTCTGTTAAAGGTTGATAATCCCGATACCTTTTCTGTGACAGTTGTTCATTAATTTTATCCAACACTTCATTATACTTTTCTACAAAGCTTGTAATGGTCTCAACGGCTTTATCTGGATTTGCGTTGATATTTAATTTAAGTTCATTCTCAGTACCCGTTATGTTGAAATTTTGTTTTAAATCAAAGGATAAACCATTGATACTAAAATTATTGGTAGACCGTTCAACAATTTGATAACCATTACCATCATTAAAATCTATTTCTACTTTGGCATCAGTTCCGGCAGCACTGTTATTGCTACTACTAAAACCCAGTACCGCCATTAGATTAGAACTCTGATCACTTATTTCAACTTTTGCAGTAACTCCGGTTTGCTTGGATTCAATAACAAACCGGTCATTTAACTGATCATACTTCATTTTTACATTTGCTTTATCGTTATTATTAACCTGATTGATAATATTACTTAAGGAGTCTGTGGACTCAAACTGAAACTCTTCTCCGTTTATGGTAAATTTAATACTATCTGAATCACCAAAAATGAGCTTAGTATTAAACTTATCTTTAATATCTGCTAATCTGGCTTTTAAGTCTATTTTATTTGATTTATTAGCACTATCTAAACCTAACGCTTCCATACCACCGTTTTCCTTGGCGGCAGTGGAAAGCTTTTCTTCAGATATAGCGTCAAACCTTAGATTTTTACTGTCATCAAGGGTTACCAGTACCTTATTTGAGCCAAACTCTTTATCTAATTGCCTTTGCACTGCTGTTAATAGCTCTTGTTGCGTATAAGTTTTTTCTGCTAAATTAATGGTTTTACTGTTCTCCCCAATTGTAACCGTTATTTCATTATTATCTTGAGTTATTTCATTACTATCGGTTATAGTTTGACCAATTATACTTCCAGTACTGCCAACGGTAGCATCAGCATCTATCGCTTTTAATGCAACTTTACCACCTGAATTATAAACACGCACTTTGCCGGCATCAGCGCCAAGTTGTTCGTCAATTTTAGTTTGGATGGCATCTACAATCGCGTCGGTATTCTCGTAATCCCCTGGGTCCAACACAATGTCTACAGGATCTTTATCTGTGCCTAATGTCAGCTTAAATTTATTATTGCCATTGTCCAACTTAATGCCTTCACTTAGGTCTTTTCCCAATAAATCTGCACACCCGGTATTATACACATAGCTAAAGGAAAGAGTATTTGTATTATCGGTTTCAAATGTAAGTTGACTTCCATCTTTGCCAACTGTTACTTTATTTTCACCAAAGGCAGCATTGATTTTGGTTTGCAAATTATCTACTAATGCGTCTATATCACTAATATCATCATCTATTGTAATTACTTTGCTTGTCCCATTAAAGGTAACAGTAACTTTATTATTATCCTGGGCACCGCTGATATTAAAGTTTGAAATATCAGTACCTTTTATGCCACTAGCTAATGTACCACCGGTTAATTTTGCTGTGGTGGCAGTAATAATTTCTTTAATTGAGTAGTTACCTGCCGATGCATCTGCCCCAGCCTTCACTGTTAAATAACTAGAAGTGGTTGAACCGTTGTAAAAGGCTTCAAAAGCACTAAACGCAGAAAAGGAACGCATATTACTATCAGGCTTCAATACATCAAAGTATTCATCCTTAAAACCCCTTAGTAGATTGCTAATATCCCGATAACTATCCCTCGTCCATTCCATGCGCTGAACATTTTGCTTTAACCTGTCCACCCGCATATTTTCAATTTTCATTAAGTTTTTTATTAGTTCCTCTGTATCTAAACCTGATGCCAAACCACTAATTCTTGTTACCAAAGTTTTCACTCCTTTATTTAATAAAGGCTAAAGATTACATACCTAATAAGTATCTCGTCATTTAGTGGCCAAACTTAATAGTTTAAGCTTACTTATTTTGTTAGTTGTTCAACCATATAGTAGTTTATGCTCTATAGCAAAAAGACTACCTTTGCGGGTAGCCTTCTTGGTTATTTAAGTAATTGTAACACGCCTTGGGACTGTTGATTAGTGTGAACCATTAACGCTTGAGTTGCTTGGGCAAGAATAGAATTCTTAGTTTGGTTCATTATTTCCTTTGCCATATCGGCATCTTCAATTCTACTTAAGCTAGAGAGTGTGTTTTCTCCAGTCACAGATAGGTTGGTAGCAATGCTTGCCAGCCTATTTTGTACCGCCCCAATATTTGCCCGTTGATGCATAACAAATTCAAAGGCTTTATCAATAACTTGCAATCCCTTTTGGGCATCTTCATGGGTGCGCACGCAAATAATATTTGTACCCCTTAACATGTTATCAAAGGATTGAATTTCAACATCTAATGTCTGTCCGGAATTGGCACCTACTTGAAAAGTAAATTTATTTGGTTGATGACCAGTCGGTTGCCTTACCTTGTAATTTACCGCCAAATTATGACTACCAAGACTAAGGGATATTTTTCCCCTATTTAATATAATTTCTTTACCCTTTAAGGTATATTGCTCTGCAGAGAGTTCTTTGCCGTCCAAAAAAACGGACAGGCTGGTGGGATCTATTTCAGCATCTAACAAAGCATTATTTTTCTCATGATCACAATAATTATTATAGAAAAAACTCGCTGCATCATTATCTAAAGAAATTTTAAATGAATCTGAATACACCACATTGAGATGGATTTGCCCCATATCTTTGGTAACGTTTGGTCGAGCATCGCCAACGATTTCAACATACTGACCATTATAAAAATAACCATCACCTGTAGCATCCTGTGCTTCCTCTATCTCTTGGCCATTAAGCTCTACCCGATAGATATAACGATCTTGTGGGATATCGGCTATTAAGTCCTCTGCATTAATAGAGTAAACACTGTATTTCCCTTGGTAATCATTTGCAGCAGGTCTGTAGTTACCATGTAATGATAATTGTTTAGTGGCAGCATCATAGGTAAATCCATTGCTGGCATCATGCGGAATATCCGTTCCATTTTGATAAACGCGAATTGCCCTGGGCTCCGATCGAGTTGCTACACCATAATCTAATGTACTGGATGGGAGCTGAAAATCATAAACACTATTACCTACAGTAACTACCGAATTTTCAAATACGTAATATACTGACACATCTGGGCTATAATTATTGCTAACTTCAGGACGAGCATCCCCATAAATCTCTATCCTATTAGTGTCGCTATTATAGAAATAACCGTTTACCTTATTTGGGTCATAATTCACTTGTACTCCGTTAACAAGTACACGAAATGTAGAAGAAATCTCCGGGTCAGCAATGCCATAGGTTTCCGGACGTTTGTCTAAGGAAATTTCCACTATGCCATCAGTTACTGAAACACCGGTGCCAACCACCATTTCAACCTTATATGTGTCCCCAACATCTGGGCGGCTTGCACCATATAATTCAATTGTGTTGGTTGATTCATTATACTGAAAACCATCTGATGCGGAGTACTTAATCTCTTCTGTTTCGTTTCTATAAACACGAATGGATTGTGGTGATGTATCGTTATCTAAATTATAGATTTCAGGTTTTCTTGATAAAGTAATACCATATACATCTTTAGTAGTGCCAGTACCTGATGCATCCAAAACATATTTAACTTCAATTTTTTGACCTGCTGGTAAATCAGGTCGTGCATCACCATATAAGCTAATGCGGCCATTTAAGGGATTGTATGTATAACCATTGGTTTTTGTAGCATCATAAGCAATCTCCAACCCACCGACATAAACACGCAATGACCGATTCTTTGTAAGATCCGCATCTGTGAGATTATACGTATCAATATTAGTGGAAATATAATAAGTGGTGATTTCATTACGGCCATCTGTATCGCTGATATAATCAATAAAAACATCCTCATTATGAGCAGGTCGAAGATCACCATAAAATTCAATTTTACCGGTTACTTCATCCACATAAACGCCAGTGGTCCCCTCAACATCTTCAGGTCTAGAAGAAAGCAACTGTTCTCGGGATACAGTCTTACCACCCACTCGGATATCCAAAGAACGGGGGCCGCTTTCCCCATGCATATTATAAATTTCTGCTCCCGAGGGTATTGTTGCCGTATAAATACCATTTTGAGTGTCATCTGACACCAGGGAAAACTTATAATAATCCTGCCCGTCATCATCAGTTTCGGTTTCGTGGCCAATAATTGCTTCCCCATGAAAAGTAATTTCGTTGCCTGAAACTGTATAATAACCATCGGTTGGAGCTGTTCCTGTTCCATCCCAATAGGTTAGTATACGGGCTCCGCTATCGGTAATCTTTTCAATTTGTAATGATGCAGAGGATGTATTCATTCGATATAAATTAGGTGCTGAATCTAATATAATAGTATTATTAACAGGTGGAATATTAAGGGTATCGTCAGTATTAATTAATTCCTTCTCCCCAATTATTTTTAAAGAATTTATATTAACATTAACTTTTGTTAAATTTCCTCGTTCATCTGAAAATACAAATGACGTATCTCCTGCCTCATCTACCTTTGGAGAAAAACTGTATCCCCCATACTTATCGTTGTAGTTATACCTTTTAAGCTCAATCCAATCACTTGATGTGTTGGTCCTTACCTCTAGGTTTAAATAATTGTCTGAAACTGTAAGTCTCATTAACCCATTACCGGAAATATCCAATGTAGGTACCGGCGAAACGGATTCATTGATAGCCGGAGCAGCACTTCCATCAGCAGGAATGACGTAAGTGCCCCCATCCCGAGTTGATTTAAACACGATAGATTGCCCGTCTTCTGACCACTGTGGTTTATAATCCACAACTGTTGAACCAGTGTAGGTTTGAAGTGACACAGTATGAGTGTATATGTATGGTGTCTTGGTGAAATTCTGATTACTTATTACCGGGTCTGGGTATAAAAATTTGTAATCTCTTAAGTTCTCAGTTATTTCTATATCATTTGTATGTGAATACTGTGATAGTTGGATTGTCTTGGCTACAGATCTGTCCTCATAAATATACGCATCCGGTTGGACATTGGTAAGTAATTTAGTTTGATTAAATTCGGTATGCTTAACTAAATCATTTAAGCCCTTTTTTAACTCATCTATTTCATTTTGGATCATAATTGTGTCAGCAGTGGACAGTGAAATTGGCACTCCCTTCTCCGGCTCAGTATTTGTTCCATTCATCGCCTTGACTGTCAACTCACGAATACGATGGATAATATTAGTAATATCCTCCATTGCACCATCAGCTACCTGCACCAACGAACTAGCGTCCTGAACATTACGCAGCGCCATTTCACTGCCTCTCGCCAAGGCTAACAATTTTTGACTAATGGCCAATCCGGCAGCATCATCGGCAGCGGAATTAATTCTCAGTCCAGAAGACAGTTTTTCCAGAGATTTTTGCACACTATTTTGTGTTCGCTTCATTCGACTGTTTATATTTATTAGTTGTTTTCCGTTTACATACATTTGTGTCACCTACCCCTTAAGCTAGCAAGTAAGGCATTAATACTCTGTCCAATTCTGCATGCCACCTTTTATTCGGTATCAATCTATCCACCACCAACAACGAGTAACATGCCTTATCCTACCGTTCGTAGGCAGAAACAGTAATATCAAAATCTGCATACAATAATTGGGACAATTGCTCAACTGGTTAGGTAGCAATTGGCTGGCCATTGGTTGCAATGATTTTTCCGTGGCACCTAAAGCCTGCAAAACATCTGCTAGCAACGGATCCGTTGCCTCGTAATGTCCCTCGCCCAGCTTCAATTTGATATGCTCTAATCCTTCCAACGCAGTTTCTGCCAACCCTATAATTTGTTTGATTACAATAATATATTTATCCATTTGCTTGCCTCTTTCCTGCTTGCGTTATTGCTTATATACTCTCTTAGTTCTATGAACAAAAAGTAAGCTGCTAAAAGTGCTCCTCCAATGGGCATAGATTTTTTGTCAATAAGAAATTCCATGAGTTAACAATAATCCATTAAAAGCAAAAGCCCCTAAATTTCTTAAACTAGAAAATTAGGGGCTTTTATGCCTCATTAAACTCAACTTTATTCTTATTTTCAATATTTAGCATGGGTTGTGCTTCACCTTCCCTATTTAATTTGCTATCCAAATAGTTTAGTAAAGTAATTACCATACAAGAATGGCAAAAACTCCATTTCAAACGCTAATATGAATTGAAAAATTATTCTAAATCCTACCAGATAAACAACTAGAGCAGTTAATA
>JBAIYS010000016.1 GCA_036763105.1 Peptococcaceae bacterium 1198_IL3148
AGGTACCAAAATGTTTTGCCATTGGCAAAGGTTACGATTTATGCGGGCTCAATGAATTGAGCCCCTACAAAAGGCATTGCATGCAGTGATGGATGTATTTCGTGGTTAATGTATATTCTTTTGCTATGTAAATAAGGTATATCTTTAAGAAACGCCCGTGCTGTAGGGGCTTGATTCATCAAGCCCACCAAAGTAGCGTTTATTTAAGGATCAAAATGTTTTGCCATTGGCAAAGGTTACGATTTATGCGGGCTCAATGAATTGAACCCCTACAAAAGGCATTGCATGCAGTGATGGATGTATTTCATGGTTAATGTATATTCTTTTGCTATGTAAATAAGGTATATCTTTAAGAAACACCCGTGCTGTAGGGGCTTGATTCATCAAGCCCACCAAAGCAACGTATGTTCAAGGTACCAAAATGTTTTGCCCAAGGGTTACGTTTTATGAGGACACAAAAAACCTTTACAATAAAAAAGAAATTGGAGGAGTTAGTAAAGATGGATGATTTTAAAATCTTAGCACAGACCGATCCGGAACTGTATCAGGCAATAGATACCGAACTGAATCGGCAACGGAGAACCATTGAATTAATTGCGTCCGAGAACTTTGTCAGCCCAGCGGTAATGGCGGCCCAGGGAACGGTGCTGACCAACAAATATGCCGAGGGTTACCCCGGCAAGCGCTATTACGGTGGCTGTGAATTTGTGGATGTGGCTGAGGACTTGGCCCGGGAGCGCCTAAAGAAGCTCTTTGGTGCGGAACACGTCAACGTGCAACCCCACTCTGGGGCCAATGCCAACTTTGCGGTGTACTTTGCACTGCTGCAACCCGGTGACACCATCTTGGGTATGAACCTGGCCCACGGCGGTCACTTGACCCATGGTAGCCCGGTAAACGTATCGGGCAAATACTTCAACATTGTGGCCTACGGTGTAGATGACGAAACCCACCGCATCAATTACCAACAATTGCGGGAACTGGCCATTAAACATCAGCCCAAAATGATTGTGGCCGGTGCCAGCGCCTATCCTCGGGAAATAGATTTTAAAACCATTGGCGACATTGCCCAAGAGGTGGGTGCCTACCTGATGGTGGACATGGCCCACATTGCCGGTCTGGTGGCAGCGGGTCTGCATATCAGCCCGGTACCCTATGCCGATGTGGTTACCACCACCACCCACAAAACCCTGCGGGGACCCAGAGGGGGTGCCATTCTTTGCCAAGAGAAACACGCCCAAGCAATAGATAAAGCTATCTTCCCCGGCACCCAAGGGGGGCCACTGATGCACGTCATTGCGGCCAAGGCAGCGGCCTTTGGTGAGGCATTAAAGCCAGAGTTTAAGGAATATCAGCAACAAATTATCAACAATGCCCAGGCGCTGGCCAAGGGCTTGATGGACAGAGGCTTTAGCTTGGTGTCCGGCGGTACCGACAATCACTTGATATTGGTGGACCTGCGCAAAAACGGCGTCACCGGTAAAGAGGCCGAAAAGCTGTTGGACGAAGCCGGAGTAACAGTCAATAAAAACGCCATCCCCAACGACCCACAAAAACCCTTTGTCACCAGCGGTATCCGGGTGGGCACCCCAGCAGTGACCAGCCGCGGCTTAAAGGAACCGGACATGGACGTAATTGCCGAGATTATTAATTTGGTAATTAACCACAAAGATGATCAAGGGGCGGTTAACAAAGCCAAAGAACTAGCCGCCGGTTTATGTGACAAGTACCCACTCTACCAGTGGTAAGGGGTTGTAGGCTGATTTATCGTGCCCTTAAAAATAGCGTTTGTGTTTGAATACCCGTTTTAACTAAGGACAAATGTTGCGTTTTGGAGGGCTCAATTTATTGAGCCCCTACAAAAAACGACTTAGTAAGCAGGGGCGTGTGCAAACCGCCCCTACGCATATTTTTTATTAAGAAAGTGTGTGGTAATAAATGTCGCGACCGGATTGGGATCAATACTTTATGGATATCACTAAGGTGGTGGCCTCCCGGGCCACCTGCCTGCGGCGCAAAGTGGGGGCCACGTTGGTGAAGGATAATCACATCTTGGCCAGTGGTTATAACGGGGCACCGGCAGGTCTAAAACACTGTTTAGACATTGGCTGCATGCGGCAGGAACATAATATTCCGTCCGGCCAGCGCCATGAATTGTGCCGGGGCCTGCATGCCGAACAAAATGCGTTGATTCAGGCGGCGGTGCACGGGGTGGCCATCAGGGGTGCCACCATCTATGTAACCCACCAGCCCTGTGTGGTCTGTGCAAAAATGATTATCAACGCCGGCATCAAGCGGGTGGTGTTTGCCGGCAGTTACCCCGATGAATTATCAATGCAGATGTTTGCCGAGGCCGGCATTGAGTTGGATAAAGTTGTAGTTAAGTAACGATTGTGTTAAAGGCGGGGCGGCGTGGAAACCGTCCCTACGTTTGAACCACCGAATTTCAAAATTCAAAATTCATAATTCCAATTTTCCATTTACCCTACTTCAACAACTTTACCACATCGGCATGCTCCTCATCCTGGGCATGATCCAACGCAGTGTTGCCCTTTTTGTCTTTGATGTTTTTATCGGCACCCCGGTCCAGCAACAGTTTGACGGTGTCCGCGTGGCCCTCTTCGGCGGCGTCCATCAGGGCAGTTTGGCCATCATTGTCTTTGGCGTTGATGTCGGCCTTTTTGTCCAACAGTGCTTTGACAATGTCGGTGTGACCTCTGCTGGCGGCCCACATTAAAGCGGTGGAGCCGTTTTTCTGTTCTTTGGCATTGACGTCGGCCCCTTCCTTGAGCAGCAAATTGACCACATCCAAATGCCCGCGGGTGGCGGCGTACATTAAAACGGTGTCTCCAGATTTATTGGCAGCGTTGGGGTCGGCACCGTTATCCAGCAACGTTTTGACGGTGTCGACATGCCCCCGTTCGGCGGCATCCATGATGGCGGACCAACCGTTCTCATCCCTAAGGTTGGCATCGGCACCGTTATCTAGCAACGCTTTAACGGACTTGGTGTTACCTTGATCAGCCGCTTCCATCAGTAAAGTGTCGCCACCGTCGTTAACCTTGGTGTTGGGGTCGATGCCGGCTTTGATTAACAATTCAATGGCTTCGGCATTGCCCTTTTCAACATTTTCTTGTAAAGATTCCTTGTTTACCGCAATTTTCTTTTCCTTTAACTGCTGTTTAGCCTCTTCCTCACCGCGGCCACATCCCAGCGGAGACAACAAAAGCAATATCATTAATAAAAGCGATAATTTTTTCACCATAAATATTCCTCCTTTAATTTAAAGTTAGCTTATGCCGAGCAACATAAAAATATTTATCAAGGTAATGTAATTTCATAATAGCGTTTTTTATGTATAATAGAAGTAACGCTATAAATTGGGAGGTAATTAAGTGAAGATAAGACAAAGCAAGTGGTTACCAGTACTGATCTTGGCCCTGGCTGCCCTAATGATATTTGCAGCGGGCTGTGGCAGTGATGATAAACAGTCAGAACCCAATAACCAACAACAAGGCGTAGACCAAAAAGAGCAATTGGCAGTGACGCTGTACTTCTCCGACGACCAGGCCATGCACTTAATACCGGAAGAACGGACGATAGAGGTGGCCAGTGAACAGCCGGCAGCGGTGGGTAAAGCTGTGCTGGAGGAGTTGATAGCTGGACCCACCACCGAGGGATTAAACCGCATTATGCCCGACGACACCGAAGTGCTGGCGGTGGAAGTGACCGATGCGGTGGCCCAGGTTGATTTAAACCAAGCCTTTAAAGACAACCACTGGGGCGGCAGCGAAGGGGAAATCCATACCCTTTACAGCATTGTAAACACGTTGGCCAAGAATATCGATGTCACCGCGGTGCAGTTCACCATTGAAGGCCAAGTTGACGAGAGTATATTGGGACATATCGATACCAGTGAGCCTTTGGCACCGGATTTCGATATCATTAAAGAATAGTAGTAAAAACGCGGTGATGAGATGCACCGCGTTTTTTGTTGCGCTCACAAATTTAATGTAGGGGCTTGATTCATCAAGTCCGCTAAAGCAGCGGATGCTCAAGGAACCAAAATATTTTGCTATGGGCAAAGGTTATGTTTAGTGGGCTCAATGAATTGAGCCCCTACAAAAGGCGTTGTATGCAGCTGCGTAATTAACAACCGCAAAATGTCACTTAACAGGTATAAAGTTAAAAAACAGGCAGGAATTTAGCGGTGCAAACTAGAAGATTGTATAATTAATAAAATAATCTATAATTTCCAAAACATGTATATTTTACTAGCTGAAAGGAAAATCTAAACTGGTGATATAATGCAGACTAAAAATATAACTTTGCCCAAATTAAATAAGTTATCCCCCACGCTGGAATCCACCGCCCTCAAGTTGATGGAAGAAGCGGGGGAGTTGGCCCAGGCCATTGGTAAACTGCGGGGCATGAGTGGCGAAGCATCCCGGTTAGATGAACAACAGGTGATGCAAGTAATTACCCAGGAATTATTAGACGTGGCTCAAACCGCCGTTTCCATGATGTATGTGTTGGAAGAACATTATGAGGTGGATATAAACGAAGCCTACCAAGAACACATCGGCAAGTTGAAGCGCAAGGGATACCTTAGCGAATAATTATGAATTATGAATTTTGAATACATAAAGGAGAAGCAGCATGTTAAAGGTACTGACAGTGTTTGGCACTCGGCCAGAGGCCATTAAAATGGCGCCGCTGGTGTTGGAATTGCAGAAGACGGATGACGTGGAATGCATCGTTGCGGTAACGGCGCAACATCGCGAAATGCTGGATCAAGTGTTGGCACTATTTAACATTACCCCCCATTATGACCTAAACATCATGAAGGCGGGACAAACCTTATACGACATTACCAACCGGGCGCTGGCCGGTTTAAAGGACGTTATGGCCGATGCCAAGCCCGACGTGGTGCTGGTGCATGGCGATACCACCACCACCTTTGCCGCTTCACTGGCGGCCTTTTATAGCCAAATACCGGTGGGCCATGTGGAAGCGGGTTTGCGCACCAATAACAAATACTCTCCCTACCCCGAAGAAATGAATCGCCGCCTGACTGGGGCGCTGGCTGACCTGCATTTTGCCCCCACCCAAAGGGCAAAGGAAAACTTGCTCCAAGAAGGGGTTAACCCGGAACAGATCTTTGTCACCGGCAACACCGTCATCGATGCCCTCAAGGCTACCGTCCAGGCGGAATATAAGTTTAATATACCGGAGTTGGACAGCATTGATTATCAAAATAGAAGAGTGCTGCTGGTAACCACCCACCGCAGAGAAAATCTGGGGGAACCGATGCGAGATATCTATCGGGCCCTAAAGGACATTGTGCAGGACTACCCAGATGTGGAAGTGGTGTTTCCGGTCCATAAAAATCCGGCGGTGCGCCAAGTGGTGCAACAGGTGCTGGGGGATGTACCTCGGGTGCATTTAATTGAACCGCTGGACTACCAACCCTTTATCAACCTAATGCAACGCAGTTACCTGGTATTGACTGACTCTGGCGGTATGCAAGAGGAAGCCCCCTCACTGGGCAAACCGGTGCTGGTGCTAAGGGATACCACCGAGCGCCCAGAGGCGGTGGCGGCCGGCACAGTGCGACTAATCGGAACGAAAAGCCAGGCAGTGAGCCACCACACCAGGGAACTATTGGACAATATGCAAGCATACGAAATTATGTCCGAGTCAGTCAACCCCTATGGGGATGGAAAGGCAGCCCAGCGCATAGTGCAGGCACTTTGTTACAAATATAACAAATGGCATAATTTGCCTGAACAGTTCATACCTTAGTAGTACCCAATTATTCTAGCGGTGAATTTCGCCATAATTAGGATTATTTAAAACAGCATATAAAATTTAGAAAAAATTATTAAATTATTTATTAAAACAGAAGGAATAATGCAAGTTATGTAGAATTTTTCATTCAAATAAGTCTGAATCATTTAATAGATTTTGATAAATCAGAATTTGAATGTTGGTATTTGTCAGAAATTATTACATTAAAACAGCGCAAAGTTCTTTTTTAATCTACCCATTAGTGAAAAAAGGGATAAACATGGATGATAATCGTAATAAAGGCAAAGGAGCGTTTCAAGCGCTGGCCATTACATCAACCATTGGGGTGGAGTTAGGTATCACATCAACCCTGGGTTTTTATGGTGGGCGCTATTTAGATGAAATGCTGGGTACCACCCCGGTGTTTTTAGTTATTTGCCTGCTTTTGGGTTTGGGCGTCGGCGTCATGGGTATTATCAAAACAATTAACGCATTCTTTAAAGACAATGATGACAAAGGTGTGAAATAGTTGAATTTTTTATACAATGCTCGCACAATGGACGTACAAACCTCACGTACAATTAAATTTACCGTTGCTATCAGCATTGGTCTGTTTGTTAGCTTAATGATAGAACCCTCCCCCTTTAGATGGGGACTGGCCATCGGAGCTGTTGTGGGTGCCATCAATACATTTTTAATGTATAATCGCATGAAGCATATTGCCGCTATGTCTAAGGGCACTGCGGTATCCTTTATGCAATTTGGTTTTGTGATGCGTTTATTATTGATCATGGCGGTATTGTTTTTAGCCCTTAATTTTGAAGGGTTGAACATTTTTGGGGTGGCCTTTGGCATATTTATTGCCCCAATTATTACCATGGTGGATTTCAATATCAGCCTGATTAAAGATTATAAGGCCCATGATACCCTTGAAAACAAAAATCAAACCGAAAGGGGGGAGAATTGGTGAAAAGTATTGATCAAGTCCATCACGAACTAGGGGTGTTTTGGGATGCTATCTTTGGGGAGTTGTTTGCTGGTCCCACCCATTTGGGCACCATAGCGGGTTACCCCATTGATGTCAACTTCAAAACAATATTTATGACTTGGATAGTGATGGTGATAGTGGCGTTAATTGGTATATTGGCCACTAGAAATGTCAGTGTTGATAAGCCAGGTAGATTGCAGGTGGTATTTGAAAGTGTTTACGATTTCTTAAAGGGTTTGATTTATGACAATATCACCAGCGAGAAACGGGCTGCTTCTATGGTGACATTTATTGTTACATTATTTACGTTCTTGTTAATTTCCAACTTCTTAGGACTATTCCCAACAATGATGTCGCCCACTGCAGATATTAATACCACTTTGGGTTTGGCATTAATGGTATTTTTTATGACTCAGTTTTTGGGCCTTAAAGACAAAGGACTGGGTCACTTTAAACACCTGGTGGAGCCCTACCCGTTCTTTTTACCACTACACATTGTAGAAGAACTGGCTAAGCCAATTACGCTGGCTTTCCGTCTATTTGGTAACATCTACGCCGGTGAAGTGCTGATTGCAGTACTGTTGGGGATGATTCCGCTCACAGCAACATTCTTGGGTGGTTTTATACCATCAGTAATTTGGTTGGCATTCAGTATCTTTATTGGTACCATCCAAGCGTTCATTTTCAGTATGTTAACCATTGTTTACACATCCCAAGCTGTTAACAAGCACTAAATAAAGAATCAAAGATTATTTTTTGAAGGGAGGGGAAAACGCATGGAATTAAGTGCTGCATCTGCTATTGGTGCTTCTTTAGCCGTTGGTCTGGCTGCTCTAGGCGCTGGTATCGGTAACGGTCTGGTAACCGGTAGAACCGTTGAAGGTATTGCTCGTCAACCGGAGGCAAGAGGTGTACTACAAACAACAATGTTTATTGCTGTTGGTTTGATCGAGGCTATGCCTATTATTGCGGTAGTTATTGCGTTCATGCTAATTGGTAAGGCTGCTTAACTCACTCCTTTTGGTACTTATTTGTTTCTTTTGTAGGCAAATAGCAGGTTCTGGGCAGCCCGAACCTGCTATCGCCTTAATTTTGTCCCGCTGAAATGGAAGGAGGGGAACAAGTGGAACTGCAAGCACTTGAGGTCGCTCGTTCAGCCGCGGAAGCCTCTGGCCCATTAGTATTTAACGCCACCATTGGGGCCCAGCTATTTAACTTTGCTCTATTATTAATATTCCTTCGTCTTGTTGTTTGGAAACCGTTAATTAACGTTATCGAAAAACGCAAGGTGCAAATTGGTGAAAACATTATAGCTGCACAGAAAAACCGCAAAGAGGCTGAAGAGCTTCAGGCACAACTGAGGGCTGAGCTAGCTAAAGCCAAAGATGAAGCCCAAGCAATTATCCAACGGGCTTCCAAAGCAGCTGAAGATCAAGCTGCTGGTATTATAGAATCTGCTAAAAACGAAGCAAACCGAATTAAAGAAGACTCACTGCAAGAAATCAAAATGGAACGGGATAAAGCCGTTGCCGAATTAAGAAATGAAGTGGCTAGCTTATCTATTCTAGTGGCTTCCAAAGTAGTTTCCGAAAGAATTACCGATGACGTACAAGAAGACTTAGTGAAGAAGTTTATCGACGAGGCAGGTAAGTTGCCATGTTAGGGGGCGCTGTGGCCAGAAGATATGCCCAGGCCCTTTACGAAATTGCCATTGATAAAGGTGCGCTGGATGCAGCGGAACAGGAATTAAAAGATGTCACTGCCCTTCTAAATAAAGAAGAAGGCATTGAAAAGATTCTCAACCACCCTCAAGTAACCATTGATGGCAAAAAACAACTGATAACAGAGTTGTTCGAGGGCAGAGTATCCGAAACCACATTAAACTTCTTGTATCTAATTGTCGATCGTCATCGTGAAACCTATTTAAACGACATTGTTGCAGAATTTACCCGCTTGGCCAACGAAGCTCGTAACATGGTGGATGCCGAGGTTATCTCCGCCAAAGAGTTAAGCGAAGCCCATCAAGGGGAGTTGGCTAAGGTTTTAAGCCGCCTAGCCGGTAAAGAGGTCAGCCCAGAATTTAGAGTTGACGCTTCCATAATAGGCGGATTGGTGGTACGTATAGGGGATAAAGTTATTGATGGTAGTGTTAAACATAAACTTGAAACCCTTAAGCAACGCCTCATGTCCAAAACTAGTTAGTAGATAGATAGGGGTGAAATGGTAGATGAGTTTGCGACCTGAAGAAATTAGCTCCATTATCAGGCAGCAGATTGATAAATACCAGGCCCAAGTAGAAGTTACTGACGTGGGTACCGTTATATATGTAGGTGACGGTATTGCCCGTGTATATGGCCTGGAAGAATGTATGGCCAGTGAGCTGTTGGAATTCCCTGGTGGCACCATGGGTATGGCCCTAAACTTAGAGGAAGAAAACATCGGTGTTGTTATTATGGGACCATACACCCACATTAAAGAGGGTGACACCGTTAAGCGTACTGGTCGCATTATGTCTGTTCCTGTCGGCGATGCATTAATTGGTCGTGTTGTAAACCCATTGGGTCAACCTATGGATGGCAAAGGCCCAATTGCAAGCGATAAATTCCGTCCCATTGAGCGGATTGCTCCTGGTGTTGTTACCCGTAAGTCGGTGCACCAGCCGATGCAAACTGGTCTAAAGGCAGTGGACGCAATGATTCCCATTGGTCGGGGTCAGCGTGAGTTGATCATTGGTGACCGCCAAACCGGTAAAACCGCGTTGGCCATTGACACCATCATCAACCAAAAGGGCCAAGATATGATTTGTATCTATGTGGCGGTGGGCCAAAAGGCTTCCACAATAGCTAACGTTGTGCGCACACTGCAAGCCCATGGCGCCATGGAGTACTCCATTGTGGTTGCCGCTGCGGCTTCTGACCCTTCACCACTGTTGTACATCGCTCCCTATGCCGGATGTACCATCGGTGAAGAATTTATGGAACAAGGTAAAGATGTATTGGTGGTTTACGATGACTTGTCCAAACAGGCCACAGCTTATCGTGAATTATCACTGCTGTTACGTCGCCCACCGGGCCGTGAGGCTTTCCCCGGTGACGTATTCTACTTGCACTCTCGCCTGTTAGAGCGGGCTGCAAAATTAAACGAAGATTTCGGCGGTGGCTCCTTAACAGCGCTACCGATTATTGAAACCCAAGCAGGTGACGTATCTGCTTATATTCCAACAAACGTTATCTCCATTACCGACGGTCAGATCTTCCTGGACACCGACCTGTTTAACTCCGGTTTCCGTCCAGCGGTTGACGTAGGTCTGTCAGTATCCCGGGTTGGTGGTGCGGCACAAATTAAAGCGATGAAACAAGTTGCCGGTACATTGCGTTTGGACTTGGCTCAATATCGTGAGTTGGCAGCCTTTGCTCAGTTTGGTTCCGACTTGGATAAAGCTACCCAAGCCCGCCTAAACCGTGGTGCCCACTCAATGGAAGTGTTAAAACAAGGTCAGTACAAACCATACCCAGTAGAAGAGCAAGTTATTTCCCTCTTTAGTGCGGTGCGTGGTTACCTGGATGACCTGGACCTCAAGAAAGTTGGCGATTTTGAGCAAGGCTTGTTGCAGTACATTCGCTCCAGTAAGCCAGAAATCCTCAACGCCATTAAAGAACACAAAGAATTGAAGCCAGAAACCGAAGAGCAGTTGAAAGCTGCTATTGAGGAATTCAAAAAGACCTTTGTATAAAACTGGCAGTATTATGATTAAGGTGGTGAGAAGTTGTGGCTAACGCGCGCGATATTCGGCGTCGGATCAAAAGTGTAAAGAACACCCAACAGATTACCAAAGCGATGAAAGTAGTGGCAGCTGCCAAACTACGCCGCGCTCAAGAAGCAGCTACATCTGCTCGACCCTTTACTAAAAAGCTCAGTCAGGTAATGGGAAGGGTTAGTAGCGCCGCCGGTGGGGTTAATCACCCGCTGTTGGAAGTTCGTGAAGCTAAAAAGACCGCCTACATTATTGTTACTGCCGACTCAGGGCTTTGTGGTGGTTTCAATGCCAATATTATCCGCCAAGCTTCAGCCGAATTAAAGCAGTATGACCAGCCGGCATTGGTGACGGTGGGTCGTAAAGGCCGTGATTTCTTTAGACGGCAGAATGCTGAAATTGTAGCAGAGTATGTTAACCTTGGCGATAGTATTTCCTTTGGTCGTGCGAAAGAAATAGCTAATTATGTGATCGACAAGTACACCGCCGGTGAATTCGACGAAGTTTACCTCTTGTTTAACGAGTTTGTCAACGTTTTAACCCAACGGCCCAAAAAGGTTAAACTGTTACCCATCGAATCCTTTGATGAAGAGGGTGCAGCCGAAAAAGCCGCCGGGCAAGAGAAAAAGGCATCGGTTTCCTATATGTTTGAACCCAGTGCCGAAAGCGTTTTAGGCGAACTGTTACCTAAATATATTGAGGTAAGTATTTTCGAAGTGCTGTTGGAATCTAAGGCCGGTGAACTTGGTGCCCGGATGACAGCTATGGATTCCGCAACCAATAACGCTAAGGACTTAATTGACAGTCTGACACTGTCATTGAACCGAGCACGGCAGGCTGCAATCACTACAGAAATTTCCGAAATTGTTAGTGGAGCAGCGGCACTTGGTTAAAATAACGCAGTAATAATGTCGACACGCAAGGAGGTCGGAGAACGAAATGAACGTTGGCCATATTATATCGGTCACGGGTGTTGTTGTTGACGTAGAGTTTCCACCCGGACAGATAGCAGATGTATACAACGCATTAGTGATTCGTTCCGAGGACCAGGATCGCGATTACGGAGAGTGGGATTTAACTCTGGAAGCGGCCCTACACCTTGGTAACAACCGGGTTCGTTGTATTGCAATGTCCTCCACCGATGGTTTGGTGCGGGGCATGAAGGTAGTAGACACTGGTAAACCAATTGCGGTACCAGTGGGCAAGCCAGTATTGGGACGGATGCTGGACGTACTGGGACGACCCATTGACGGTCAAGGCGAAGTGGTGGCTGATGAATATCACCCCATTCACGCTCAACCACCAGCATTAATCGACCAGGCCTCTGGCGAAGATATGTTAGAAACCGGTATCAAAGTGGTAGACTTAATGATCCCCTTCCTGAAGGGTGGTAAAATTGGTCTGTTCGGTGGTGCCGGCGTAGGTAAAACCGTTATCGTTATGGAGCTGATCAACAACATCGCTAAGCAGCACGGTGGTATTTCTGCTTTCGCTGGCGTTGGTGAGCGGACCCGTGAAGGTAACGACTTGTACTACGAAATGAAGGAGTCAGGCGTTCTGGACAAAACCATGTTGGTGTTTGGTCAGATGAACGAACCACCGGGTGCCCGTCTGCGGGTGGCACTTACAGGGCTCACCCTTTGTGAATACTATCGTGATGAAGGGGCAGACGTGCTGCTCTTTATCGATAACATTTTCCGTTTCACCCAGGCCGGTTCTGAGGTTTCGGCGCTACTGGGCCGGATGCCATCAGCGGTGGGTTACCAACCAACCCTGGCCACAGAGATGGGTCAAATGCAGGAGCGGATTACATCCACCAAGAAGGGTTCTATCACCTCTGTTCAGGCCGTTTATGTGCCTGCGGACGACTTGACAGACCCGGCCCCTGCAACCACATTTGCGCACTTGGACGCCACCGTTGTATTGTCCCGTTCCATCGCCGAGCTTGGTATTTACCCAGCCATCGACCCACTGGACAGTACTTCACGGATTCTGGACCCCAACGTTGTGGGTAAAGAACACTATGAGTGCGCCCGTAACGTACAGGCCGTACTGCAGCGCTACAAAGAACTGCAGGACATCATCGCCATTCTAGGTATGGACGAATTGTCCGAGGATGATAAATTAACCGTTGCCCGGGCCCGTAAGCTGCAACGTTTCCTATCTCAGCCATTCCATGTGGCCGAGCAATTTACCGGTTATGCTGGTAAATACGTGACACTGAAGGAAACCATCCGCGGCTTTAACGAAATTCTCGATGGTAAGCACGACGACCTACCTGAAGGTGCTTTCTTATACGTAGGTACCATTGACGAAGCCGTTGAAAAAGGCAAGAAGATGTTAGAAGAGGGTGCTTAATATGGCGAAGACTCAACGCCTTGATATTGTCACCCCTGAAAAAGTGGTGTTCAGCGAGGAAGTTGAATTCGTCGTAGCACCTGGAGTGGAAGGCGAGTTGGGCTTCCTGCCCGAGCACGCTCCCCTAGTCAGCGCGTTAAAAACTGGCGTGCTGCGGGTGCAGCAGGGTGGTAAAGAATTTAAAGTTGCCATCAGTGGCGGCTTTGTAGAGGTAAAAAACAGCCGCGTAGTGGTTTTGGCTGACACGGCCGAAAGTGAAGACGAAATTGACGTCGAACGGGCTCAAGAGGCTAAAAAACGCGCAGAACAACGCCTTGCCAGCAAAACCGCCGACATAGACGTTGCCCGTGCCGAAGCGGCACTGCAACGCTCACTGGCAAGACTAAAGGCGGCCGGCAAAGCATCATAACGCAAAAAAGTCAGGTTTTAAACCCTGACTTTTTTGTGCGTTTATATTCCATTGTTAATTCAATGAAAAGTTAATTTCAAAGGCACAACTGTCTTCGCCATTATAGGGTATGGCAATAATGGGCGATTTAACGCTAACATTCATTTGACCATCGCCGTATAATATTGTCGGCGGCGTTATATTGGCCTTTTTGGCAGTTAATTCGTTGAGCTTAATCAACGCATTGCCCGAAACCATGTTAGATATTTCCCCCAGGGCAGACAATGCTAAATCGTCAATGTCTGCAATCTCCATGCCACACATTTCGCTGGTTAATCGCAAGGCAAAGTCCTTGGTAAAGGAAAAAACCACCTGGCCCTCCACTTCGCCGTTAAAACCAACAATACATACAATGGATTCACCGGTAAACTGACTATCTTTCATTAAGGGTTTTTGCCGGGTTAATTTAATATTGCCTGCCATCTGTTTAAAAATTTCTTCGGTACCCATAATAAAAGAATTTATGTAGTTAACATCCATCTTACGCTATCACACCTCCTAATCTTCTGCATTCCACAAAGACATTCATAATTACATGCAAACGCATTATGTAGGGGTTCGATTCATCAATCCCACTCAAATGTAACCTCCGTTAAAGGGAAAAATGCCTGTATAACCCACAAACAACTAAAAACACAAAAAGCAACCCACAAAAAGGTTGCTAAGATAAACAATACTATCACTAAGCAACCTGGCAACCATAGAAAAACCGTAGGCCCATGGCTTTGCGTCCCTGCCTTTCAACAGGTTTGCCCAATATGTATCACCATATTTTTCTACAATATTTTCTAAAGTCCTTCATTATTATCAAATTTCTGTCGATTTTTGCAATAAAAAAGCCACATCCTTTGGATGTGGCTTTCACTGGAGCCGACGATGGGACTCGAACCCGCAACCTGCTGATTACAAGTCAGCTGCTCTGCCAATTGAGCTACGTCGGCACAACACATTTATATTTATACCAAAACCCACCCCAAAGGTCAAGTACAATTAAGCAGCAAAATTTACCGACAAACAAGCAGCGTTAAGCGGACAAATCAACCCCTGTAAAAGGCCCAATGTATGTAATAATGAATGCACCTTGCCAAAAACGCAACACACATGATGTAGGGGCGCGATTCATCGCGCCTGCTAACCGAAATGTTAATTAGTAGACCAAAGGTTTTTACTGTCTACAAATGTCAATATGTACTATATTGTCGAAATAACAAAAATAAACACATCGATTAGCAGGAATTATGACATACTTTGCAGTAGTATATACCAGATATTACATAATACTAAGAAAGCGAGGCAGAAAAACAATGCAAAAAAGGTTTCCGTTAATAGCAATCCTTGCTATGGGCCTGCTTCTCACCTGTGCAGGCTTTGCTTTGGCGGCCGATTTTTCTGATACCCAAGGTCACTGGGCAGAAAGCCAGATTAACAATTGGTCTGAAAAAGGCTTGACCGGTGGTTATTCCGATGGCACATTTAAGCCCAATAACACCATCACCAGAGCAGAATTTATTGCGTTGGTAAACAGAGCCTTTGATTTCACCGAAACCGATGAAGTTAATTTTACCGATGTTAAGCCAACTAATTGGTTTGCGGGTGAAATTGCTAAAGCCAAAGCGGCAGGTTATGTTGGCGGCTATAGTGATGGTACCATAAAACCCAATAATCAGATCACCCGCCAAGAGGCAGCTTCCATGTTGGCGAGAATTCTTGAACTTAATGAAAGAAACAGTACCGATTCCGTTGAAAAATTTGCCGATGCCCAATCCATTCCCCAGTGGAGCAAAGGGGCAATTGGTGCCGTGGTGGTCAAAGGTTACATGGGCGGTTATCCGGACCAAACCTTTAAACCAACCCAAGCCATCACCAGAGCCGAAGCCATTGTAACCATTGACCGGGCCATTGGCCAAGTGGAATTGCCGGCAGAAAGCCCGGTGAAAGATGTTACCTATGATCAAGCAGGTACATATGGTCCAAAATCGGGTACAGAAACCATTGAAGGTGATGTAACTGTTACCGCAGATGGCGTTACCTTGCAAAACCTAAACATTAAAGGTGACTTAACCTTAGCTGAAGAAATTGGCGAAGGAGAGGTTACACTAACTAACGTTACCGTCAAAGGGAATACCGATGTTTATGGCGGTGGCGAAAACAGTATTATCATCAGTAATTCTAATCTGGGCAAACTAAATGTCAGTAAAGAAAACGGCAAAATCCGCATCGTTGTCTCTGGCAACACCACCGTTGATGAAGTGGTGGCTAACTCCGGAGCAAAACTGGAAGAACAGAGCATCACCGGTGAAGGATTTAAGGAAGTTGTAATTGATGCACAGGATGCTGACAAAATCACCTTAGTGGGCACCTTTGAATCGGTGGATGTAAAATCTGAAGGCGTTACCATTGATGTGCCCCGGGGCACCACCGTTAACACCATAACCCTAGATGCAGCAGCAAAGGTAACAGGACAAGGCAAAATAACCACCGCAAAGGTTAATGCTGACGGAGTATCATTCCAAAAGTCACCAACCAATATTAATAAAGCCGAAGGCGTATCATCACCCACAGTAAGTCGTCCCAGCGGTGGTGGCGGTGGCGGCGGTAGTAGCAGTGGTAGCAATACTGTAACCGTTAGCGATATCAAGGGTAAAGATGCTATCACCAGAAACGCTTTATCGCCAAACTCCAGTAATCCGGTACAATACAATTGGGATGAATATACTGTTACTGTAAGGAACTCAAAAGAAACCGTAACCTGGAGCGTATATAATGAAACTGCTGGTTACATTGAACCGGGAGTGAAGGTGCGTGGATTTTCATACGCAGTTAACCAAGACAACAAAAACAGTGTTATAGCTGCAGTATATAAAGATGCTATAGTAGATGATAAGTTCACCATTAAA
This sequence comes from Peptococcaceae bacterium 1198_IL3148, assembly GCA_036763105.1. Taxonomy (NCBI): domain Bacteria; kingdom Bacillati; phylum Bacillota; class Clostridia; order Eubacteriales; family Peptococcaceae; species Peptococcaceae bacterium 1198_IL3148. Next base: position 16,236 of record JBAIYS010000016.1, read on the forward strand.
GCTACCCTAGGTTCTATCGAAAAAACCAAAACCATAACCATTGTAGAGCCAAGACTGGCAGTGATAAAAATTGCCGGAGAATCGGTAGTAACGGTTGGTACAACCGAGCAATACTATAGCACTGCTTTTGATCACTTGACTTATGAAATGGATCAAACTGTAACTTGGTCAGTGGATCCTGGCACTGGTGAAGCAACTATAGACGAAAATGGTATACTGACCGCAACCAAGGTAGGAACTGTAATGGTAATAGCTACATCGGAAGAAAATCCCGAATTCAGTAGCGTTAAGCAGGTAACAATAGTACCTGAATCTGAAACAAAAATGCATACCGTTATTTTTAAAGTTTGTGATAAAAACACCAGCGAACCCATTGAGGGTGCGACTGTGTCAGTTGATGAAACAGTGATAGAAACAGATGTAAACGGTTGCGCAGAATTTGAATTAACGCCCGGGCAACACACTTATACAGTTTCTGCTGAGGGATATGAAGGGCAAAGTAACATGATTTTCGAAGCTTCAACTGATCAACAGGAAATTCCTCTTTGTTTAGAAGAAATAGCAGAGCCCACTGTAGGAGCAGTAACGGGATTAACAGTAACTCCAGGGGATGGACAAGTAAAATTAAGCTGGACTGCAGCTGTTAATGCTGTTAAGCATTGTGTTGAGATATACGAAGGGCAAAAAACAAATAATTGGACTGAAGGTTATATAACCTGCCTAGAGACAACCGATACATCTATGACAGTGGATACATTTGAAATAGATGACGTAGGTAACACCTATACACTGAAAAATGATGGAACCACCTATACGTTTAAAGTTTATGGTGTTGATGGATCAGGGCAATGGGGTGAAGACGCTATTGTACATGCAACACCCAATGTGCAATAAATAAAATTACTTAAATGCAGAAGACCCAGCAAGGTAGAGTTAAAATTAACTCACCCTGCAGGGTCTTCTTTTTCTACATTAAACATGATCGACAAATCAACGTATTGAACCACACCAATTGGGCAAAACTAATAGGTGTATCTAACCAAAAAACAATGTTGAGGCGCAAACTGATGGAAAAATTACTTATTCGTGGTGGCAACAAACTTAATGGAACCATTAGGGTGGGCGGTGCCAAAAACGCCGTTTTGCCAATTATAGCGGCCACATTGCTCACCGGTGAGCAATGCCGTATATTGGGGGTGCCCAAATTAACCGATGTTTACACCATCGGCACGGTGTTGGAATCACTGGGCGCCAAAGTAAACATGGATGATGATGAAATGCAAGTGACTGCCGCAGAAATCACCTCATCAGAGGCGGCCTACGAATACGTGCGCCGCATGCGGGCCTCCTTTTTAGTGATGGGTCCACTGCTGGCCCGCACCGGCAAAGCAATAATCTCGTTGCCGGGGGGATGCGCCATTGGCACCAGACCCATTGACCTGCACCTGAAGGGGTTTACCGCCCTGGGGGCAAAAATAGAGTACGGCCAAGGCTACATCGAAGCTAAAACCAAAAAATTAGTGGCCAGCCGCATTTACTTAGACTTTCCCAGCGTCGGCGCCACCGAAAACATCATGATGGCAGCCACGCTGGCCGAAGGCACCACCATCTTAGAAAACGCTGCCGAAGAACCGGAAATTGTTGATTTGGCCAACTTCCTCAATTCCATGGGGGCCAAAATCAAGGGTGCCGGCACCAAAGTGATCAGAATAGAAGGGCAAAAAAGACTACGGGGTACCAGCCATAATGTCATTCCCGACCGCATAGAGGCCGGCACCTATATGGCCGCAGCGGCCATCACCGGTGGCAATGTACTGGTGGATAACGTAATCGTTGACCACCTAAAGCCGGTGGTGGCCAAACTGAAAGAGGCGGGAGTGAAAATAGTGGAAGAGGATAACGGTGTCAGAGTGATCTCCAGCGGCCAGTTGAAAGGGGTAGATATTAAAACGCTGCCCTACCCGGGCTATCCCACCGACATGCAGGCCCAAATGATGGCCCTAATGACGGTTGCCCAAGGCACCAGTGTCATCACCGAAACGGTTTTTGAAAACCGCTTTATGCACGTCAATGAATTAAGACGCATGGGAGCCAAAATAAAAATAGAGGGCCACGCCGCCATAGTGGAGGGTGTGCCCAAACTCAGCGGCGCCCAAGTAAAGGCCACCGACCTCAGGGCCGGTGCCGCCCTGGTAATTGCCGGGCTTGTGGCCGAAGGCCACACCGAAGTCAGCAACCTAAACCACATCGACAGAGGCTACTACAAACTAGAACAAAACCTCCGCCAAGTAGGGGCCGACATAACCAGAATTAATGTTAAATAACATACATATAATATCAATTATTTTTTATTGCTACATGGTTCCATATATGGTACCATAAATTCAGGTGGCGATTTTGTATTGACCAAAATTATCAAGTTATACGCACAAATTGTCAATAACCTAAAAACGTTAAATATGAAACTCTAGACAAAATCCTAAGAAAGCATGGTTTTAAATGCAGACAGCCAAGTGGAGGTTCTAGTCATTACAATTACTATCATCCAGAATTACCTGATGTACTAACAATACCATATGCTAGACCCATTAAAGCTATCTATGTTAAACAGGCGATTGCTGCAATACAAAAACTAAAAGAGGGAAGTGAGTTAGATTGAAGGACTTAAAATATTACGAAAGTTTAAATTATGAAATTAAAATCAGAAAACTCACTGAAGAAGAGGGTGGTGGTTGGTTTGTAGAAATTCCTCTTCTTCCTGGGTGCATGTCTGATGGTGAAACCGTTGAAGAAGCTATTGCTAACATAGTTGATGCAAAAAAAAGTTGGATTAAAACTTGTTTAGAATTAGGTAGAGATGTACCAGAGCCGACGACCGATGATTTTTCTGGCCAGCTAAGACTAAGAATGCCAAAATCCTTGCACAAAGCACTGTCAGAAAAAGCCAAAGCTGAAAATGTAAGTCTAAATCAACTTATTATTTATCAATTAGCACAGGGTGTTGGGCAACAAATGAATTAAACTATAGTGTTTCGTTGCCGGTGCCAGGTTCCTGCCGTTGATAAAATTAACTAATTCCACAAACCTACGCACCAGCAGGTGCCTGGCACCGCTAAGCAACCTAATGTAGGGGCTGGTTTCCACGCCGGCCTGCCAAACGAAACTACCAAGGTATCTTATCCATGTACTCCCCCTTTAAAATGGGGGATATTTTGCTTTTCAAAGGCTCTGGCACATCCTTCAATTTCATCTCGTCCACATTCAATATCTCAACCGTATCCACCTTAACCTTCATGGCCAACTCTTTAGCGGTGAACCCTTGATTCTTTCGCAATTCCTTAACCAATTTGTTTTCCTTCCCCCATAACCAACCAAACAAAAAACCACTTCCTCCTCTACATTAATCATCTACCACATATGGGTTTATGCTAACCAGCCCACTTTCATTGGCATTTTCTTACCCCCTCTTACTCATCTTATTAATCTTATTATAATTTAAAGTGAATATAGCAGTCAAAAGAACAATAACCCCTGCAAAATTCCAAGTTCTAATCTACCCTGGACAAGCATATACATAAATACAGGACAAGCTCGCAAACAAGGGAGTGGTCACCATTAGAAAAGCAATTCTTGGCATCATCCTCATTGCCGTCGCTATAATTGTCCTGTTACCCGCCATTAACAAATCAGAACAAAAGGCGGTAACCAGGCACGAAATAAAAATCTACCACCATGCCAGCGGCCAAATAGAAACCATGCCGCTGGAAGAATACCTCATTGGTGTTGTGGCCGGAGAAATGCCGGCGGAATTTCCCAGCGAGGCCCTGAAGGCCCAGGCAGTAGCAGCCCGTACCTATATAGCCCAGCGCCTGTTGCCGGGGGGAGTAGAAAACCCCACCCATCCCGGGGCAGACATCTGTGACGATCACCGCCATGGCCAAGCCTGGCTGTCCAAAGAGCAAATGAAAGAACGTTGGGGCACAGCCAACTACCTACATTATTACCCCAAAATAAAGTGGGCGGTGCAGGCCACAGAAAACCAAGTGCTAACCTATAATAAGCAACTAATTACCCCGGTGTATCATGCCTCCTGTGGCGGCCAAGGCACCGAAAACTCCGGCGATGTTTGGCAAACGGATTTACCCTATTTAAAAAGCGTGTCCTGCCCCTACTGTGCTGACCCACAACCCATCAGAACGGTGAGCTATCCCTTAGATAAAGTGGCCCAGCGCCTGCAGGTGGACCTCAATGCCATTCCGGCTATGGCCAACGGAGCCCAACAACCGATAAAAATAACTGCCAAAACTTCAACTGGCCGCCCGAAAACAATTACCATTGGGGAAAAACAAATACCGGCCACAACCTTTAGGGAATTGCTGGCCCTAAGATCAACCCAGTTCAGCTATGAAATAAAAAATAACCAAATAACCTTCACTACCCAAGGCTACGGCCATGCCGTGGGCCTGTGCCAATACGGAGCCAAAGGCCTAGCCCAACACGATAAAACCTACCGACAAATCCTAGCCCACTACTACCCCGGCACCAAAATAGCCAAGATAAAATAAATAGAAGGAGCAGACCAACAAATTGGTCTGCTCCTTTTCATACACGCGCCCACCAACCGCAACGTAGGTTTATAAACCAAACATTATTCACCATGTACAAATGTTACGTTAAACGGGATCGATAAATCGAACCCCTACAAAAGGCATAATGTATGTAATTAATGAATGCGTTTTATCAAAAATGCAATACACATAATGTAGGGGCGCGATTCATCGCGCCCACAACCGCAACGTAGATTTATAAATCAAACATTATTTATCACGCACAAATGTTACGTTAAATAGAATCGATCAATCAAGGTTCTGCTTGTATAAACCACTCACCAAAGGGCAACAATACAGACAGAGGTGATAAACATGTGGCCTTTCAATAAAAGCGACAAACAAAAACTTAAAAACCAAGATGCCCTAAAAAAATACCAAGAATGGTTGAGAAAATGGATGCTAAAGGGAGCCAAATTTCAACTGGCCAGCCTGGCGGTGGTTGCATTGGTGCTGGCTGGCTCATTGGTGGCAGTAAACCATTACCTGCTTACCCCTATTCAATCAGTCAATAATACCGTTAACCAAACCAAACAAACCCAAAACCAGAACAAAACAGCTAACCCAGCGCCACTGGCAACGGAGCAAACTGTAACCAAAGAACAACCACCAAAGCCCAACCCCGAACCGCAGGTGGATGTTAGTCAACTAACCATGCCGGTAATGGGTACGGTGGTCACCGGGTTTAACGACCCCTACTATTCCGAAACCTATGGCGATTACCGGTTTAGCGAAGGCATGCAATTTCAAACCCAACCGTCAGCACCAGTAAAGGCAGCTTTGGCGGGGAAAATAATCTCGCTAGATCAAGACCCAAATAACAAATACCTAATTGTAATCGACCACGGCCAAGGCTACCAAACAAAATACCAAGGACTGGACACCATTGAGGTATCACCGGACCAACAAATTATAAAAGGACAAACCCTAGGCACCACCAACAACCTAAAATTCACCCTAACAGAACAACAAACCCCCATAAACCCAGCTCAAGAATAGAGATGTAAGCATCATGCATATCGACATGCATGATGCTACTCTGCTTTTTGTAGGGGTGTTATATTTTATTTATTCTAGGATAAAATTTAGGTTTAATTTACCCTAAAATAGTTTATAATAACTATAAAAAGGGTAGGTGTTTTTTATGAAAGTTGGCACCGATTGTATTATAAGTATTTCTGAAGCAAATCAAAACTTTTCTAAAATAGCCAGGTTGGTTGATGAAAAGAAGAAAGTGTTGGTAATGAAAAACAACAAACCAAAGTATTTGATTATTGACTTTGACGATTACGAAAAAAATCAACTAGAAGAACAAAAACTTGATAGCATTGCAGATGATATTCTGTCTAAAAATCTAAATGTATTTAAAAGGCTGTCCGAGTAAATGAAATGGCTATCACTTGATTATGTTCTTAAGCTTCACCAAAGGATGATTAACCGTACTGGTGGTTCCCCAGGTTTGCGAGATATGGGGTTGCTTGAATCTGCAATTAATGGCCCACTGGCAACTTATGGAGGCCAGGACTTATATCCTGATTTTGAAAGCAAGGTCGCTGCCCTTTGCTTTGGCGTAATAAATAATCATTCATTCGTTGATGGAAATAAAAGAATGGGAATATATTTAATGCTAATTTTACTTGATTATAATGATTATCGTATAACTTATCATGAAGATGAATTAGTTGATTTGGGTATTGCTATTGCTGAAGGTATTTTATCAAAGAAATATATTGCCGATTGGATCAGGGGTCATAAAGTTGACGCAAGGTTATAAAAACTGGCACTTTTCAGGCCAGTTTTTTATTATTATGTTGGTATCTAAAAGTATTTGGTGATTCATTATTTATCAAAGAAGGAAGTATCTTTTCCTTCCCACATTCCTACAACTTGCCGAAAAGCATTCAATTTTTTTCGATGTTATCTTTTTTCATTAAAGCATCATGCATATCGACATGCATGATGCTACTCCTCTTTCTCCAACATAAAATTTCCGAACGTAGCGAACGGTGCCCCCACCGTTCCGTAAAGCAAAAAGTACCTTGCCGGTGCCAGGCTCCTGCCGTTGACAAGATTAACTCCCACCACCAACCCCAAACCATTTAAAATTCAAAATTCCTAATTCATAATTGCCTCTTCGGTGCATATATATGAAACTAGTTACAAGTGTGCCCGGGGAGGGAACTTAATGCAAGACTATATACAAAAACGTGTATTAGAAATATGCGCCTACATATTAGAAACCGGGGCTACAGTACGTCAGGCAGCCCAAGTATTCCAAGTCAGCAAAAGCACCGTCCACAAAGATATGACCGAACGTTTGCCTTCATTAAATAAAGAACTGGCTCACGAAGTCAAAAAGATATTAGATATTAACAAACAAGAACGCCATTTGCGGGGTGGAGAGGCCACCAGAAAAAAATACAAAGAGATATAAAGGATTTCTTTTCCCCATAGTCGAAATATGCTATGTTATAAGAAAAATGTTAAGGCTCAATTTTTCTTCACTATCGAAAAGCATATGAATTTAAGGACGATAGTATAAGTGCAACTAAGGCTTACGCCTAAAAGCCTGGCGTAAGCCAAGTTTTCTAAGAGCCTATATATTAGAGGACAAGCCCGGAAAAAATAAGGGGAGGAAATGTACCGAAAATGTTTGGATTATTTGGAGCACCTGATATAGGGATAGACTTGGGCACCGCCAGTATTTTGGTATATGTAAAGGGAAAAGGGATAGTCTTGCAAGAACCCTCGGTGGTGGCCATAAATAAAGACACCGGCAAAGTAATTGCCGTTGGTTCAGAGGCCCGCCGCATGCTGGGCCGTACCCCAGGCAACATTGTGGCCACTCGCCCACTGCGAGAAGGGGTAATTGCCGATTACGATGTCACCGAAAAAATGTTACAGTATTTTATCACTAAGGCCACCGGTAAAAACTGGTTATTTAAACCCAGAGTAATGGTTTGCATCCCCTCTGGTGTTACCAGTGTAGAGGAGCGGGCGGTACGCCAAGCATCAGTGCAGGCCGGGGCCAAACAAGCCCATCTAATAGAAGAACCATTGGCCGCAGCACTGGGTGCCGGCATAGACATCTCCGAGCCCAGCGGCTCCATGGTGGTGGACGTGGGCGGTGGCACCACAGACGTGGCGGTACTCTCTTTGGGCGGCATTGTTTGCAGTCGTTCCCTAAGGGTGGGTGGCGACAAATTTGACGAATCCATAGTTAGATTTATCAGAAGAGAATTCAACCTAATGATCGGTGAGCGCACCGGTGAAGAAATAAAAATAGAAGTGGGCAGTGCGTTAATAGATAACGACCGCAGCACCCAAATCCGCGGCCGTGATTTAGTAACCGGCCTACCCAAAGCCCTCACCGTAACCACCCGGCAAGTATACGAAGCCATATCCGAACCACTGGAGGCAGTGGTGGGGGCAGTAAAAGAAGTGCTGGAACACACTCCACCCGAACTGGCAGCAGACATAGTAAACAAAGGTATAGTAATGACCGGCGGCGGAGCATTATTGCATAACTTCGACCGTTTAATCAGCGAAGAAACCGGCCTGCCGGTATACGTAGCGGAGGACGCTGTCAGTTGCGTAGCCGTTGGCACTGGCAAAGCGCTGGCCATGTTGAATGTATTGCCGACGCAGAAGAATAAGAAGTTGTTTAAAAAAGTAATGGGGTAATTTTTATACGAATACAGTCATTATTACATACAAATGCCTCTTATGTCGCGGTGCCTATCATCACCGCAAGCAACCTTTGCAAGCACTCTGTAGGGGCTCGATTTATCGAGCCCTTAAAATGTAACGCTTGCGCGTGGTGAAACGGTTTAGTCTAAAAACAAACATTGTTTGCGGGCTCAATGAATTGAAGCCCCTACAAAAAGAGATAAGTACTACCAAGCAAAAAGCCAGTAGCTCGCAACGTCAGGTTGCGAGCCACTGGCTTTAATTTTATCTCAAGAACTTTTCTTCGTTAACATCATACCTAAAGAGAGCAATTTGGCTGTTGGACTTATCCTTAAAATTGAGGTTAATTTGTTTTAAATCTTCTATTTCACCATCATAATCCCCCACAACTTTATCACACACTACCATCACATGGGCATTTATATCCCTAGTAGAGTATTTATCCCAGTCAAACGTGGTATTAGCCTTGGTTGCCGTTAAAACTATATCTAACTGACCAAAATTTTCACCATAAGTGGCAGCGGTGGTGATAAAATCTAAGTTATCAACATAATAATGTTTGCCAACATAGTTGTTATCTAAAGGTTTAGCCTTTGATTTTACTTCAACGCCAGTTCTGTAATTGGCATCGTAAAAACGAGATTTTAAATTGGCGTCCCCATCTTTATCAAAGTCTAACAAAACATTTAAATTACTAACACGAATAACTTTACCTGTTACCTCGGTGTCTTTATCAAACTTTTTTTGGATATCCTCAATGATATCTTCCAACCAATCGTTGATATTTCTGTCGGTTAGAGCGTTCCAAGTATCTGTGTTATTAGCTAAGTTAAGATAAATATTTAGGTTAATGTCTCTTTTATCTCCGCTAAGCTCAAATTTCTCAAAATCAACACTTTCAAGTTTGCCATACTTATCAAATAGCAGCTCGGCAAACAGAGTATTTTCATCCTTAGGCTCAATGCTTCCAACTGGTTTATCACCAGTTTCCTCTGGTTCTGAACTATCAACAGAATCAATGCTTTCGTCGTCGATTGGCTCAGAAATATCAACAGACTCGTTACTGCTACTATATATTAAGACAGTATTATTTTCACCATCCCAATCTACCTCAGCATCCAAAATATTACTAATTTCCCGCAAAGGTACATAGGTAACGCCACTAATTGTAAAAGGTTCGTTGGCGGTGTTTACATATTTACCGTCCACGTTAATTTTAATGTTATTATAATGGATATTAACTTTTTGGGTTCCGTCAGATGTGTTAGCCATAACTTTAGGTTCGGAATTAGCTACAGCACTGTTATTACCACTCTTAATAAAGATGATATTATTTTCGGCATCCCACCTTACCTCTGCGTTCAGGATATTGCTAATCTCCCTTAAGGGCACATAGGTAATGCCATAAATGGTAAAGGGTTCGTTTGTAGTGTTAACATAGCTGCCGTCTACATTGATTTTAATGTTGTTGTAATGGGCATTAACATTTTTAACTCCAACGGAAGCACTGGCGGACTCAAAAGAAGCGGAAAACAAAAATAGAAATGCAACTAACGTCAGAAATATTCTGTTTTTCATCTAACATATACCTCCCCTTGAAAATTTTAGTTAGACATACCCTAATTATAAACAAATGGCTGTTGTTTTGTAACCATTTACTTAAAATAAAAAAATAACTTATTAGGGAACAAAACGGTAAACACCACCGTCTATTTTAGTGTTAGGTGATGGCGGTTAAAAAGTTTTAGAAAAGAATTTGAGAAAAAAATGATTTTCAGGGAACTTTTATAAAAAAGCTATCGTCTAAGTTTATGTACTGATTAATTAAAGTACAAAATTATGCAGGATTTTTACCATTTATGTAGAAATACAGTCACTTAGTTACTTTTTGTAAAGTAACTGGTAAAAACCTAAAGCATCAAAAAAGGTTTTTGGAAGTGGTGACGACGAACCAACTGGTTGGTCTGAACAAACTTTCCATAACTAGTAACTCCATAAATGAAGTTACTAAGAAAAACTATAAAAATTATTTTAGGAGGGAACATTCTTGGAAAAGAAATTAGGCTTAAAAGTAATTTCTAGTGCAGCTCTTGCAGGTTTGCTGTTTACTGCTGCACCTGCTTTGCCAGCTGATGCTGCAACCGACAACTATGCTTCTACTGTAACTAGAGTAGCAGCTGACGACGAGCAAACAATTGGTAATTTGGTTATCAGGGAAGATGAAGATAGTGATGGTTTCTTTTATCCTGGTGATGTTATCACAGTTAACTTGCCAGCAGGCGTTGAATTCTCAACTTCTGTAACCGAGGAAAACTACAGAGATTACGTTTCACTTAGTCATGATCAAGATGTGAAATTTGTTGCTGCTGGCGATAACTTTATTTCTGTTGAAATTGTAGGCGATCAAACTGACCATGAGGCTAAACTGACTTTTAATTTTCCAAAAGTTGATATCGATAGCGATGTAGAAGGAGACATAAAGGTACAAGTTGAGGCTCATGGAACTGCTGTTGATAGTAGTTCTGTTACTGTAGCACGTGTTATTGGTGGTGGTACTGTAACCACAATTTCTGATGTTGAATCCATTGGTATTGACACTACTGGAGATATTGGTACAATCAGAATTACTGAAGCTACTGTGGGTAAACTAAAAGCTGAAGGCGAACCAGGATACGAAGATATTGAATTGACTTTGCCTAATGACTATGAGTGGGTAAAAGGCAAAAACTATAAGGCACCTCAAGGCACTGCTGGCTTAGTTGTTGAAGTAGATGATGATGGCTTCGGTACTGATACACTTAAAATTAAAATTAAAAAGGCTAGTACCGGAACACAAGCCGGATTTATTAGCTTATCAGGCCTTGCAATTAGTGTTCCAGACGATGCTGACAATGGTGATGAAGTAGAAGTAACCGTTGATGGCAACGAAACAACTAAAGAGGACGTTGTAATTGCTAAAGTAGGTGACTTTGGTTTTGAAGTTGAAACTGAGGGTGACATTCCTACAGTAATTGCTGGTAAAAATGATCAAGACGTTGTTCAAATCAATATTGATGATGTAGTTGATGGCTCATGGATTAAAGGCAGAAGTGTAACATTAGAATTGCCTACATGGGCTGAGTGGAATGATACTAATGATGATGGACCATTAGAAACTACCAAAGTTGATGAAGAAGAATGGAAACTTACTGTTATTGGTGAAACTGGTGAGGCGGAATTAGAAGACCTGACTGTAAACATTGATTCAGATGCTCCAGAAGGCGACTTGGTAGTTACAATTACTGGTAGCCAAGGTATTGATGAAGAGGTAGTTATTGCCAAAGTATTACCTCCATTCAAGGTGAGTGCTGAGAAACCAGAATTCCAAATTGGTGTTAACAACCAAGAAATGGGTGACATTGTAATTACAGAAACTGAAGATGAAGCAATAGAGGAAAACAAATGGATCATTGTTAAAGCTCCGAATGGTATGTATTTTGCAGATACACCAACTGTTAAAGTAACTGACGGTGATATTGAAATTGATGACGAAGATACTGACGATGAGTACTTTGCATTTAGAATTGATGCTGAAAGTGCTAAGAGTGCATCAGAAATTACTATTTCTGATATTAAAATGAACTTAGACCGTACTGTTCCTGTAGGTGACATCACCTTCGACATCTTCATGACTTCAAACGATGCTATGAATGGTTATGTGGATGGAGATAAGGATGATCCTAAAAACAAATTCGATGCAAACACTAAGTTCTCAAAAGCTATTGATTCCGACTACTATGAAAAGGTTACCGATGTAGTAGTAGGTACCGTTGTAACTCCTGCACCAGACGAAGCAGGTAACAGTGTTGTTATGAACTTAGGTTCTACTCTCTACACTGTAAATGGTGCTACTAAAGTTATGGACGTAGCTCCACAAGTTATTGATGGTCGCACCTTTACACCCGTACGTTACGTGGCAGAATCCATTGGTGCTACAGTTGCTTACGATGAAGCTACCAAGACTGCAACCTTAACCAAAGGTGAAACAGTTGTTGAGTTCGTACTTGGCAGCAAAACCTACACTGTAAACGGTGCTGCTCAAACTATGGACGTAGCTGCTCAAGCTATCAATGGCCGCACCATGTTGCCTGCAAGATATGTAGCTCAAGCATTTGGTTACGAAGTAGGTTTCGATCCTGCCAGCAAGACTGTAGTAATCTCCAAATAATTAACTTATTAGTTAATTTGAAGCCCAGAATCGAATAGGTTCTGGGCTTCTCTATTAATACAACACTTTATACAATAAAGGGGCGCGCTATAAATGTCTAAACGTATATTAAGTATGTTTTTTGCGCTATGCTTTGCCTTGAGTGTCTTTATACCATCAGCTTTAGCTGCAGAAGATGCTAAGCAATTAACTCTAGATGATGCTATAAAAATGGCTTTGGAACGAAATAGAGATTTAAAAATACAAGACCTGGAAGTAGAAAAAGCAGAAGAGACCCTTGATGATTCTAGAACTAATGTAAGCAAAGGGAATACACCGACAAGTAACCTCTTGGCTGACCAAGAGACTGTGTTGAATTGGACCACTTATCTTAGTGATGAAACTCAATACCGTATAGCGACAAAGCAACTGGAAGCATTAAGACAACAAATGGTTGTGGATGTTAAAACGGCCTACTACGATGTCCTAACTGCTGAGAAGAAGTTAACCACAGCAGAAGAAGCTTTAAAATTAGCTAAGCTACAACTGCAACAGGCTCGTATAAAACAAGAAGTTGGTATGAGTACAAAGGTGGAGGTTCAGGGAGTGGAAACCAGTTACCAAAATGCTAATAAAGATTTGGTTGCTGCCACAAATGCGTTAGATGAAGCTAAAAGCAAACTAGCCACGCTTTTAGGTGTCAGTGGTAGTTTTGATTATAGTCTGGTAGATAATTCAAAGTATGAGCAAGTCGATTTCACTTCAAAGGATTATGTTGTTGCAAAAGCCCTCTCTCAAAGGGTAGAAATATGGGCGGCAGATCGTCTGGCTGAAGTGACGGATAGACTTAAAGATTTTGCTAGCAACTATAAAGTTGGAGATATTGAAGCGAGCATTAAGGATCTAGAAGCAGGTAACGCTAAAGATAAAATGAAGCAACAGGTTGAATCCTTATACCTATCTCTAGAAACATTGGACGAAAACTATAAAACCCTAGAGCAAAATGTCAAAACACTAGAAGAGAAAAACCGTGTTGTAAATCTACAATACGAGGTTGGTATGGCCACAGCCCTGCAAAAACAACAAACTGAGCAAGAATACAAAGAAAAATTACAGCAAATGAGAGAACTGGTGTACAACTATGATATCGCCAAAACACAACTGCAAGTGCTTACTGGTGATGATTTGGTGTCCCACTATAACAAGAAGTAAGTGCTTATAAACTCCCTAATCAGGGAGTTTTTTTCATGAGTTACAAGACAAACCACAATAACCTTTGAGAAATTAGCAGGAAAGGAGATGTGTTTGTCTAATTATATAATATGTTTGTCGAATATCAGTGATTAGGTGGGGTAATATGAGTAATACTAAAATGTATAATAACCTAGAGGCAAGTGGCAATAATTCTATTCGTAAATTTGCTATTATAATTTTATCTTTAATAATAATTATTACACCTTTCATGCGAGGTTTATTCTTCCCAGAGGATCAAGTAAAAATATTAATATTTGCTTCGCTGTTGGCCCTTACAGCAGCTTTTTATGTGTGGAGAAGTAGAAGTTATGGCGTTACAAACCTTACATTTCTAAGTCACCCCATAGACTTTCTTATACTAGCATTGCCACTAGTGTACATTATTTCAGGCTTTAACGCTGTCAATTTGGGATTATCTGTCGATGAAATACTAGTCAATGTTTTATACTTTGTTATCTTTTGGTGTGCCTCAAGGCTGATTATCACCCAAAAATCAGCGGAAGCAGTGTTAGCTGTAATCTTTAGCACGGCTTTTGTGTTATCTATTGTGGGTCTAGCGGCTGCTACTGATATTATAGCTATAAAGGATGGCTATATTAATGGTCGTATCTACTCAACGCTGCAATACCCAAACGCCCTTGCTTCATACCTAGGGGTAGGTCTATTAATTGGACTATACTTTTTAAACCAGTTTAGCCGTAAAGAAAGTAGCACAATAAAAGATAAAAGTAAATATATATCTGTAGGCATTTCAATAGTAAGCTTTATAATCTTACTTGTTTTTTGGGCTACCGGTTCCCGCGGTGGATTTTTGGTATTTGCCGCCACCTTACCCGTTTTTATATTTTTTAGCTTTAACAAGAAAAGACTATTAATCGAATTTATTATTATTGCCCTAGGGGCAATTCCCAGTTCAACCATGTTTTTACGCAGTGTAGAAGCAGGAAACCTAGGCATGGCTTGGCTATGGGTATTGTTAGGCATGCTGGTTGTTTTCATTGCTAAAATTATAATGTGGTTTGTGTATTCTAGATTTAATAGCAGAAAGCTCAAAATGGCAACTGCCGGTATCTTTGGTTTAGCAGGTGTTTCTGGCCTTGTTTACTTCTTGCTTCAAGGTGGAGTGGGTAATATTATAAGCCGGTTTTCAAACCTGCGCACAGCCAGTACTCGGGTAGAGTTTATAAGCGCAGCCACTGAGATGATTAAAGAACGCCCATTACTCGGATGGGGTGGTGGCGGTTGGCAGGAAATGTACCAATCCTACCTGGGGTATTTTTATAATACAAATGAAGCCCACAGTTATATTTTTCAGGTTGGTGTAGAGACCGGTATTATCGGTATGCTGGTAGTGTTGGCAATAGTAGTAGTATTTATCAAATTAGTATTTGACCTAGCTAAGGAGGGATACAGGGATCTAGCTGCTTTGTTAGGTACCTCTGCTATGTTGGTTTTCGTACACGCTACAATAGACTTTAACCTATCATTGGCAGCCCTTACTATTGTATTGATGGTAATACTAGCAATAACTAGAGGTTTATTAATTCAGTACAGCGATGTAAAATCAACTACTGACACTAAAAATAACGTTCAGTTTATAACCTCATTAGCATTAATTGGCGTTGTTACTTTAGGTGGGCTAATGCTGTTTTCAGCCAATAAAGCTTTGGCCGCATCTTACAACCATCTAAAATCTAATAACTATGGTTCTGCTATAGACCAAGCGGAATGGGCAGTTAGTTTAAACCCCTATAATGCGGAATATAAGTTATATCTATCAGACCTAATGCTTATGGTAGGTGAAAAGCAAAGAGCAGAGCAAGAGTTAACTGATGCTATACAAAAAAACCCTTACAATACTGCAGCCAAGCTAAGATTAGCTAACTTTTACTTAAGCCAAAAGGAATTTGACAAGGCCTTAGATGAAAGCAGAAAAGTAATTGAGTTAGAACCCCTAAGGGGAACACGATATGAACAACATGCTGCTATGTTAGTTAATGTGGTACAGCAACAACTTTATGATAGCAAAAATGAAGGGATACATAAACATATAAGTGAAATATTAAAACTTCCACAATTAATGAATGACAGATATAACCAACTTAGTGAGACAGAAAAGAGTCTTTGGACTGGTGCACCACCCCTTAACAAATTAACACCTAATATGAGGCTACTGTTGGGCCAAGCACGCTGCTATGCTGGTGACTATGATATGGCATTGAAGGAATTGGCCCAAGCAGAAAAAGGCGTCAATTCTAAAGATACTAAACTAAAAGGGGAAATACTACTATGGAAGGCTGCTGCTTTAGAAAAAGCAAATGTGATAGATGAGTCCAAACAAGCATATGAGAATGCTATAGAGTTGTACCCTAAAGGCGCCGAACTTTACTCAATAATAAAGCAAACTCTAAATAAAATTGATTAACTGCTAACAATATAACAGGGGTAATAAAATGAAAAAAACTACAATATGCATGTTTCTACTTAAAGAAATAAGGTACGATGCTAGGGTTCAAAAAGAAGCTAAAACACTAGCAAAAAATGGTCATAAGGTACTGATTTTTTATATTAAAAAGGATAACGCTAACTTTTTGTATCCTGGTGTTACTTTGGTCCCCTTTGGAAAAGCACAGGTTAAACATAAAAATCTAAGTCCTAAATCTAGGTTTTTATATTCACTAAAAAAACCTTTCCGGTTAGTAAAGAATTTATTAGCATATAAAAGATATTTAGATTTTGTAATTAAATGGTTACTAGAGAATGGCTACAAAAGTGATTTAGCTTTCCACTGCCACGACTTACCGGCGCTGCCCATTGGGTTATGTTGTTCAGCCAAGTTTGGTGGTAAAGTAGTATATGATTCTCATGAGTTATACCCAGAAATGACGGGGCGAGGTAGTTTAGAAAAAATAATATATACATTAATAGAGAGTAATTTAATTAAACGTGCCGACATAGTTATTTCTGCCAATGAGCCAAGGGCTGAAATAATGAGTAAAAAGTATAAAATTAGTTTGCCAGTAGTAATAAAGAACTACCCCGATGAGGAACAAAGTAATAATGCTAATATAAAACTACGAAATCAACTAGGTATAGAAAAAGAAACTGTAATTATCATATACATAGGTGGACTTCAGGGCGGCCGGGCACTGACTAACTTAGTTGAAGCAATGAATTTTATTGAGTCAGGTGCGGTGTTGCTATTAATCGGTTATGGCAACTTAACAACTGCACTGAAAGAAAAAGTTGAAGTTGAAGGTTTAACAGAACGGGTAATAATAATGCCCCCTATAAATCCTTCGGAAATACATGGCTATTTAAAACAAGCTGATTTGGGTGTAGCTTTTTATGAAAATATAAGCTTAAATAACTGGTTAGCAGCTCCTAATAAAATGTATGATTATATAATGGCAGACACACCGGTGCTTGTGGGTAATCAACCAGGTATAAGTGAAGAAGTGGCACAATATAATGTTGGGCTAATTTGTGAAACATTAGAGCCAAACGCAATTGCAAAAACCATAACTAAATATATAACTAATGAAGGCTTAATACAAAAATTAAAGAGTAACTGTAAAGATAATAAACAATTGTTCTTATGGTCAACACAAGAGCAGAAACTATTAAATATATACAGTCATTTGGAGAGGGGACTTTTAAGTTGCAAAAAATTTGCGTAGTCGGATTAGGATACATAGGCTTACCAACAGCAGCAATGTTTGCAAGTGCCGGTTTACAAGTTCATGGTGTGGATATCAACACTAAGATCGTTGAAGAAATATCACAGGGTAAATGCCCTTATGTAGAACCCGGTCTGCCAGAGCTTATTGAAGAGGCTGTGAGATTAAAAAAGTTGACGGTTAGTACGACGCCAGAAAAAGCTGATGCATTTATACTTTCAGTACCAACCCCCTGCACAAAAGAAAAACAAGCTGATATGAAATACTGCAACGAAGCTATGAAGTCGATAATTCCATATTTAGAAGAAGGTAATCTAATTGTCTTGGAATCAACTGTCTATCCAGGTGCCACCGAGGACGTTGTGATAGCTCAATTAAAAGCCAATGGAATGCAAGACAAAAATATTTATGTTGCACATTGTCCGGAAAGAGTTATACCTGGAAAGATTGTTGATGAGTTAGTCAATAACTATCGAGTTATAGGCGGTAATACTAATAAGTCAGCAGAAGTAGCAAAAGAACTTTATAGCTCTTTTGTTAAGGGGCAAATGTACACTACTAATCTCAGAACCGCAGAAATGGTTAAATTGATGGAAAACACATTTAGAGATGTTAATATAGCTTTAGCTAATGAAATGGCTAAGATCTGTGCAAGCTTGGGTATAAATGTTTGGGAAGCAATTTCATTAGCTAATGAACATCCGCGGGTTAACCTGCACCAACCAGGACCAGGGGTAGGGGGACACTGTATTGCGGTTGATCCTTACTTTATCATTGGAGCAGCCCCGAATTTATCAGAACTAATTACCACTGCACGAAAAATAAATAGCAGTATGCCGGGGTATGTAGTGGATATTGTTAGTCAAAAAGTGAAGAAAGCCGGAAAAGTTGCGGTGTTAGGGCTAAGCTATAAAGCAAATGTAGATGACACTAGAGAAAGTCCTTCCCTGGAAATTATTAATTTACTAAAGAAAAAGGGCTATTTAGTAACCGCCTACGATCCCTATGTCCCAACATCTATAGAATTAGAAGAATGTTTAGACCACGCTGATTGCGTTTTAATAACAGTGGACCATACAAATTTTAAATCACTCAACCCAGAAGTATTTAGCCTATTAGTTGCAAACAAATTAATTATAGATACTAAAAATATAATTGATCATGATGTGTGGGAAAAAGCGGGATTTGAAGTTATCTTGCTAGGCGATGCCATTAATAAAGATGATGTTAATAATTTTTTTGATAATAAATCTTTAGCCGCTAATGCCTAAACACAACACTATTACTAAATTTTGCGGTTAATGTGTGTCGGGCTAGTAACGAGGAGAGTATAGCAAATGATGAATAATCAACAGAATTTTAACACTGAAGCGAAAGAGAAACGACCTGATGTTGTAGAGCTAAGCGTAGGCGATAGCTCTTATCTTTTGGTTACTCCTAACGCAGATACTGACTACATTCAGAAAAAACTACATAACGAGCACACACCATATGAGTTCGAAATGCTTAAGGATATGCAAAATCGCCTTTCAGTAGATGACCTGGTAATAGATGTGGGCGCTAATGTTGGTAATCACACCTTATACCTTGCTAGTGTTGTAGGATGTGAGGTTATCGCCATTGAGCCAAATGAAACCCTAGCCGAAGCAATTATAGAGAGTGCAGCCCTCAATGGCTTAGCGGATCGCGTGCATGTGGAGAAAGTTGCCGCAGCACTCTCCGAAGGATATGGTAGATTTGTCCGTGAGATTCAAGAAAATTTAGGTGCTCAATCTGTTGAGTTGGGCGAAGGTAACATTCGTGTGATGCCACTGGACAGTTTGTTGTTACCCAAGCCAGTTAAAGTAATCAAGGTTGATGTTGAAGGTATGGAACTTTTGGTGTTGCAAGGAGCAGAAACCTTATTGCGTAACGATCGGCCAATGCTCTATGTAGAATGTCAGACAGATAGTGATTTCCGCAGTGTAGTGAATTGGTTGGATACTCTAAATTATGGCTATTGGGACACATTTAACGCTACACCGACACATTTGTTTCTGCCGAATGAACAGGTTGATATTCAACGTCGTGTGTCACGCTTGCAGTTTAAGGAAGTGCTAGGTTCTTATCAGGAAAATCAAAAACTTGCAAATTTAAGGGCTAAACTTGATAATGCTAATAAAAAGTATCGTGAAGTAAATGAGCGATATGCACAACTCAAAGAACAGTTAAGAAAGGAAGAAAACGCTAGAAAAGTTGCAACCGAGAAATTTGTTATGTTACAAGCACAACTTGAAACTGCCGTGCAGGCGTTAAAAAATGAACAGGATGCACGGCAAAAAGAGGTTGCCGAGTTGACTGCAGCAGTAAAGGCCGATTTAATAGCTACGTATGAAGCACAGAAACAGATCAATAAGATAAAGCCTACACTTGAAGCTGCTACTCAAGCACTAAAAGAAGAGCAAGTTCTTTTAGAAGAGGCAACGCTGGAGAAGATAATAGAAGAAAAAACGGCAGAATTAAAATCGATCAAACAAAGTCTAGAGCGGGCCAATCAGAAATATCGGGAAGCCACTGGTGTGCAAATTCCAGCATTGAAATTACAAATTACCAGCTTGCAAAAGCAACTAGCAAAGGTTACAGCTGAGCGGCTATCAATAGAGAAAAGGCTAATCAAAACCCGTGCCAGCCTTACGTATCAACTTGGCTATCAAATTAAAATGGCGGCCACCTCTGTGCGAGGATTTGTTCGTCTACCACTGGCTCTTTGGCGAATATATAAACAGGCCAAAAAACGTCGTGGGATTTCACAAAAAAAAATTGTTGAAACAGACCAGAACAGGCCGTCACAGCACAAGAAAAAGTTCCTTCGGCCACAGATAAATCCACAAGTGACACCAGCACTAATCAAAGAAGAGAACCAGTCACAGGTAAAAGCATTGCAGGTTCAAGGTAATCGGACCACAATTAAGGTCGCCTGCATTATGGACGACTTCTCATTTGGATGTTATCAGCCTGAGTGCAGACTACATCAACTTACTCCGGACAACTGGCAGGCAGAACTAGAAAGTTTCCAACCAGAAATATTGTTTATAGAATCCGCTTGGCGTGGTAAAGACGGACTTTGGGGTGGTAAGGTTGGGCATAAAAGTTCGGAGCTACAAGACATAGTTCGATGGTGCAAAGATCGTTCTATACCAACAGTGTTCTGGAACAAGGAAGACCCAGTTCATTTCCAGACCTTTCTAAACACTGCAAAACTGTTTGATTACGTTTTTACTACCGATATTGACTGTATCCATCGATACAAAGCAGCGTTGGGCCATGAGAGGGTTTACTTATTGCCCTTTGCCTGCCAACCTGCGGTGCATAATCCTATTGAGCTTTACCGGCGCAAGGATGCTATTAGTTTTGCAGGTGCCTACTATGTGCGTTATCCAGAACGAACCCGGGATTTGGAAAGCTTTTTGCAAGCGTTGCCAGAGTTTAGACCTGTTGAAATTTATGATCGTAATTATGGAAAAGACGATCCAAATTATCAGTTCCCGGCTGAGTATCAGCCTTATATTGTTGGCACCTTGCCCTTTGATAAGATAGATATTGCTTATAAAGGCTATCAGTATGCAATTAACCTGAACTCTATCAAACAATCGCAATCAATGTTTGCACGCCGTGTGTTTGAGCTACTGGCGTCCAACACCATCACGATTAGCAATTTTTCACGTGGCTTGCGATTAATGTTTGGTGATCTGGTTATTACCTCGGATAATGGTAACCAGTTAGTTCAGCGGTTGCGAAATGTGGTTGATAATCCTGAAAAAGTAGGTAAGTTTAGGTTGGCTGCTCTACGCAAGGTTATGCAGAAACACACCTACCAACAGCGGTTACATTATATTCTTGCTAAAGTAAGGGGCAAAGCAATAGAAAAAAGTTTTCCAGAGATTGCGGTATTGGCAAAGGCGACAAATCAAGCTGAAGCCGACAGGTTAACTGAACAGTTTTTGGCACAAACCCACCCGACAATAAGCATGACATTGGTTACTACTGATAATGTACGGAAAATAGATGATGAGCGGGTGCAGTATATAACTGAAAATGAAGTTGCGGATACTCAGGTAAGCGACGTTGCACGTGGTGCTACTTGGCTTACATGCATGTGCGCCAAAGATTATTATGGCCCCAACTATTTACTGGATATTGCTCTTGCGACACATTACAGTTGTGCTGAACTCATTGGTAAAGCGGCTTACTATGAGGTTGCCGATAAGAATATACAGTTGCAACAGGTAGATGCAACTTATAGACCTATTGCAACATTACCTGCTCGCAGGTCTGCCATAAGAACAGAACTTGTGTCTACAGAAGCCCTGCATCAGTGGCTAGACAACCTGTACGCTTATGAGCATGAATGTGCCAAGGGGTTGGCTATTGATCCTTATAACTACTGCTGTAATGTTGGCGATATTGCATTAGAACAGGTCAAGGCAGTTGTTGATGATCTGCCGGATCTAGATCTCGGTCTAAGCATTGAACAGTTGCAGTCGCTGGCGGAAAGTATTCAACCAGCTAGTAAATCTAACGGTGAAGTGCTATTGGGACCTAACAAACTGGCAAAACTGTTTGCTAAATGTAAAAGTAAAAAAATTAAGGTTACGCCGACTGACACAGCAATGGTGCTTCGCTCTAAATTGGGTGATGGTAAACATGAGTATCTTTATGCAACTGAAGATTTAGAACCTACTGTGCTGGTAAACGGTCGAGAACTTAAATGCTACCTAGACACCACACCTGGTCTCTCAGTTAGTTTAGTTATATTGTTTTTGGATGCCCAGAAACAACGCATTAATCATGTTATTTTTCAGGCTAACCGTAACGGTACAACAGAAATTCCACCGGAAACAACTTGGTTACGTTTAGGACTACGGGTGCTCTCCGGTGGCGAGACAGAAATAAAAGGCATTGTAGTGGGTCATCGTGACCTGCAACCGGCTGAAGTAATAGGTAAGGCAGAGTACTTATTACTAACCAATAACTATCCTGCTTATCATGATCTTTACCGCAATGGTTTTGTCCACAGTCGTGTTAAGGCCTATGCTGAGCGCGGTGTTAAGGTTGATGTGTTCCGTTTGCGTAACAACGAGCCTTTAAATGCTAACGAGTTTGAAGATATCGATGTGTTAACTGGAGATGCAGCAGCATTAGATAAGATGATATCATCTGGTCGTTACAAAAGTGTGCTGGTTCATTTTTTAAGCCCTGAAATGTGGCAAGTACTAGAACAGCATATTGACAATGTTAGGGTTGTGGTTTGGTTACATGGTGCAGAAATTCATCCTTGGTATAGGCGTGCCTACAACTATACAACAGATGCAGAGCGTGATCTTGCTAAAATAGAAAGTGATAAGCGCATGGGCTTTTGGAAAACAATACTTAACCCAATGCCTGCTAATCTACATCTGATTTTTGTCTCGCAGAGTTTTGCCAATGAGGTGTTTGAGGATTTGGGATTTGATATACCAGAAACTCAGTATAGCGTTATTCATAACCCAATAAATACTGATAAGTTTGCATATAAAGAAAAGCCAGCGGAACAGCGCAAAAAAATATTGTCAATAAGGCCATTTGCTTCACGCCAGTATGCGAATGATTTATCTGTACAGGCTATTCTTGAGCTCTCAAAAAATCATTTCTTTAATGAATTAGAGTTTAAAATTATTGGTGACGGAAAACTATTTGATGAGACTATAGCACCGCTACGCCAGTTTAACAATGTTTCAATTGAGCAGCGTTTTTTAACCCATAGTGAAATTGCTGCGTTGCATAAAGAGTATGGAGTGTTCCTTTGTCCAACACGGTGGGATTCACAAGGTGTGTCTCGTGATGAGGCTATGTCATCTGGACTGGTGCCAGTAACCAATGCTATTGCAGCTATACCTGAATTTGTTGATCAAACTAGTGGTGTTCTTGCACCGCCCGAAGATGCTAATGCCCTGGCTGAGGGTATTATGGCTTTGTATAAAAATCCGGATAAATTCGTCTCTATGTCGAGAGCAGCATCCGAGCGGGTTCGTTGTCAAAGTGGTGCTAAAAAAATAATTGAACAGGAGTTGCTCATTATACAAAGTTCGTCGATAATGCCGACGGTAACTAAACAGGGGTTGAACAGATGAAAGTGCTGATTTTTGGAAGTTGCGTTACCCGTGATGCATTAGAATTTGATGATAGTCAACAGCTAGAACTTGTTAATTATTTTGCTAGAAGCTCATTGGCAAGCGCTTATTCCAGAAAATCGGTAAAAGGTATTGATCTTCAGAAGATTAATTCTTCCTTCCAAAAGCGCATTGTAAAAGCTGATTTAGAAAAAAAGTTTCAAGAATATTTAAGTACAGCTGTATTTGACATTTTAGTGTACGACCCAATTGATGAGCGTTTTCCTCTTCTCAAAATGCAAGGTGGGGAAATTTGCACATTTTCTAATGAACTTGCACAAACGGAGGTTTACAAGTATGTAGAAGGTATTGAAATGATAGCTTCTGGGTCAGAAGAGTTCTATCGTTTGTGGGAACGGGGTTGGAGTGCGTTTATTACCCAGCTTAATGCGGTTGGTAAATTAGATGTTTTACGTATAAATAAGGTTTTTTGGGCTAGTCAATCTAAAAGTGGTGAAAAGTATCTCCCATCGTATAGTCAAGAAAAGATTGATATAGCCAATAAGTTTCTTGATAAGCTTTATAAACGAATGGCACAGGATTTATTGAAATCCCAGTTCTATAATTTTGAAAATGATTTAATGGTTGGTGCTGATATGCATAAATGGGGGAGGAGTCCGTTTCATTTTATTGATAGTTTTTATAAACAGCTTGTGAGCAAGCTGAAATCCGAATCTTGTTACAAAGACCAGCAGATATTTTCAAGTGACACTTATAAAAAAGCCAGTGTTTTATGTCAAAAAGTAGAATCAGCTCTAGTTGAGAGAAATATTACTAATATCGTCCAGGTAGGCGTGACTAACGCGGTGGTGGTTGATCTAGCAGATTGTAATAGCGAAGCAACGGTGAAACTGGAGTCTAATGGGCAAGTGTTCCTTGAAGAAGATCATATTAGAGCCTTATTTTCCGGGGAAGGAAGTACATACCAGCTAAAAATAAACTTTCCTTCACCATTAGAATTAGCTAACGGATTATCGGTTGACTTTAGGTTGTCAGGTTGGGTAGACATTAGTTATTTAGCTATTGGCCACACGGCTGGAAAAACGTTCAGACATGTAAAAATTCCAAACCCCTTGCAGGAGGATTGGGTCACTTTTTCAGTGGGGTGGAACGACTTGATATTTGGTCTCCAGAATGATTGGGAGGTTTCAGCACCTTCGGTAATAAGTGATTTGAGACTGTATGTAAAGGGTAGACCAAATCACCAAGGGGCTTCAATTGATGCACGTTGGGCGGCGGCTTGGTTAGAAAAAATAGAGGGTTTAGCAAGAAAAACTTATTTTTGCGGTTTATATAAAGAATCGTCTACAGATCATTCTAAGATGGCAACTAAAGAAAGGCGTAATAAGCTTTTTTTAGCAATTCAAAAGTATTTTAAACGCTGTAATCCAAATATTAAACAACATGTTGAAAGGTTTTTTGCGAGTGGTGATTTTCCGCTGACTGGGGATGCTAGCTTATATTGGTCGATTGACCAGCCGCTACCAGAAAAATTTGAGGAAGTTGGAACATATCGTTATCTATGGCACGCTATGCAACCTGCCATATCTCTTATGGTTTATGCAAGAGAAACCAAGACTATGGCATCTATATTTGCGGCACGTGACTTTATATCCGATTGGTTGGAGAGAAGCTTCTTTAATCCTGATCCAGATCGCAAGTTTGCATGGTATGACCACGGCACAGCCGAGCGCCTACTTGCCCTACTTTTTTTGTACGAACTGGGTCGTGAAAATAGTTTTGATTATCGATTTATGTCACGTATCCGGCTAGCGATATTTAGACACGGACAATTGTTGGAATCTGAAGCATTTTATGCATTCTATCAATCAACGCGTTATCATAACCATGCTTGGTTTCAAGATATGGCATTGATTGCTACTGCAATCGCGATGGATGATTTTCCATGTGCTAAACGGTGGCTGGAATGCGGTATGTTTCGCTTAACAGACCAACTTAACAAGTTAATAGTAAGAGATAATGGTTTCGCTATTTTTGTTGAGAATTCTATTGGTTACCATCATGGTATTCAGCGGCTGGTGGAGTTTGCAGGTGAGCTAGTTCAAATATCTGGTCGTCCTTCGAGTATCCCAACTATAGCTAATGAGTTAAACGCTTGGTCCGACTATCTTCGCTATCCTGACAAACGTAGTCCTTCTCAAGGCGATACTTTTCGCCTCCCGAACGTGACGGGTAAAAAAGTACGGCGTGGTAGAGTTTATCAACAACCGCATTGTCTAATATTGCCTAAAGCCGGGTACGCTGTGGTAAAAGGTAATCATGAACAGGTGCCGTTTATGTTATGTATGTTTGCAACATCCTTGAGCAAAACCCACAAGCATGAGGATAATCTTTCTATTACGTTATTTTTTGATGGGATTGAATGGTTAATTGACCCGAGTTTTTATTCTCATGAATATAAAAGTGATATTCCAGCCTATTTACGGAGTGCATTAGCACACAATAATATTGCCATACCAGGAAATAGTTATTCTATAGAGCCAGAGTTGGCATATATAAAGGGTTCAAGCGATCAAGAGAGCTTTGAACTATTTGGTGAGCATAATGCTTATTCAAATTATAAAGTTTCACGTCGCATCACAGGTCAAGTTTCAATGCTTAATATAAAAGGCTTTGATTGTGTTGAAAATTTATCTAATGATAATGAACAAGGAGCATACTTAGTTTTTCATCTAGGAGAAGGTGTAAAGGCTAAGGTTGATGAAGATGCTGTTATACTATTACATGCTGATTCTTGTTACCAACTGAGGTTGGAATGCTCAATTAGTAAACCAGAGGTGTATAGTGGTTGGGATAAAGAAGCTGATTTCAAAAGTGTTGCGGGGGCTGGGTTTATGCAGATTAATGACACATACACTGTTGGTTACCAAATAGAAATTGGTCATTCATGTCAATGGGAACTTAAGGTGGTTAAAAGTGTGTAGGATAATAACCCATTTTAAAGGAAATGCACTCAGTTTAGTAGAGATTCTTCACAATGTTTAAGGTCGAGAATTAAAAGATTAGTGTGCTCATTTTTGCTAGAATAATAAAAGGTTTCCCCAATAAGAAACAAAGAAATGAAGATAAGGTCTAAGGGTGATCAATTATAATGTTTTTAGCCAATACTTTTCGGTGGTTTTTATCTGTTGGTATCAAGTTTGCCCGTGTGGTACCAGGTCAAACTCTTTCGGTGGTGTCTGCTACCCTAATCTCGGAGGTCGCTTTGCTTCTTGCATCTTTTTTACCACTAAAGGTCATTATGCTCCTGGCTTCACCAGGAGTTCCGAGTTATTTTCCCCAGGTGTTTCTAGAGTTTGACAGGACACAATTAGTTTTATTGTTGAGTGTAACCGCGATTGCTTTCTATTTTGTATATCTATTAGCGGAAAAATTGATAGGTTATTGGGCAGATTGTGGTGCTCAACTTTTATTGCAAAAAAGCAAAAAGATTACCCTTTTCGAAAATCAGGTTGAAGTTGCTGTTATGGCGTATAAGCGATACACACGTTGCCTCGCCGCGGGAATATTTGCAGGACTTGCCTTTCTAATTCTGGGGATAATTTACCCATTATTGACAATGCTGTTACTTGGGTCTGGCGTGGGAGTTTATTTAATTTTTGTCTTTTTGTATCTTGTGAACCATTCTTTCTGTGTACGAATGTATGAAGGCTTGGGTGAAGTAATAGGCATGGTTGGGCAAGCAGGGTTTCTGCTCACCTTTGCATTTATAGTGATGGATTTTCTTTTTGGTTCCCCACCGGACTTGCTGGTTGCCATTATTTCTATAGTGTTGGTTCGCCAGGCATTAAATAAGTTAGTAGTTCTGGCAAAAGATTTTATTGCGTTAAAAAAACAACGGCTAAAGATTACTGCTTTGTTTTTTTATGGACATACTTTAATGGATGAGAACCCCAAAAATGATAGTGGGTTTTGGCCATTGTTAGAAGTTAGTCGTTGTAAGGAATGGATCCAGTCGGTTTTGGTAGAAGCTACAGGGGTCGAGGTAAAAGGCCTGCGAATATCTTGGCATCAAACCGGGGTAGCTGACGTAGTGGCGTTTGATATCCAGGCGCCCAATAAGACAGAAGCATTAGTTAAGCGTTATTTGGTGAAGCTGTTTCATACTAAACGTCAGGCACTGGCTATTCATGAGGCAACTTTGTTGATGGCCTTTGAGAGCGGAGGTTTACCAGTACCGCGTTTTTATGGGGTGCAAAAGGTTGATAGTTACAACTGTCATATTTTTGAGCTGTATAGTGGGACCAAGCCTTCACCGCAAGAGGCGAAGTATGGTGTACGTTTTTTGTTGGCGGAACTCTGGTCCATTGAACCACCTAAAGACATCGTAAACCGTTTCCGTCGTTCCCGTCCGTTGCTGGCTGAGAGGATTAACAGGAAAATGATTGACCGACTGCTGATTATAGCTGAACATTCGGATTCTGTTGTAGAAATGAAGCGTTTAAAGCAAAAGCTAGATGTAATCAGGGAAATACTGTCAGACTTGCCACTTTGCATCTATAACCCGGATCTAGTTGCAGATACCATGATTGTTTTGGAGAATAATAAGTTTATGGCCACAAACTGGGGCAAATGGTCTCTAGAGCCAGTGGGCGCTGGTTGGCCGTTAAGTAAACAAGAGTGGGAAATCTTGCCTGAGTTTTTTTCCTATGCAGCAAAAAAGAGACCTACACTAGATGGGGTTGCTATCAAGAAGATTCGTTTATCCGCATTGATGTTTGCTTTTGAGCGCTTTTATGAGCGCCAGCAGTTTATTTCTGCTATCGAACTTATACCACTAATCCTAGAGTGTGTGGAAGAGGTGGGGGAAGGTATTGGGAAATGATTGTGTAACGAGTTTTGAATGATTGCGCGTATATTGGAAATCCAAGATGTTGCAGGCGCAGGTCGTCAAGTTAAGGTATTTCTTTGTATGCATTAAGTACCCAATTGGAAGCCTATCCATTTTGTGTATAAACATGGAGTTACAATTGAGTCTTTATATTTCTACAGATGATAGATATGCGGTATCGGTAGATATTGGCGTGAAACACTAGAATTATTTGTTTCAATTATTCACTACTGATTAAAATAAGCTATTTGGGTATGCTGCAACAGGCTTAATATTATGGTATCAGATATGCTAAGAGTTTAATTTCTTGTAACTATATATTAAATTATTGGGGGGCACATATGAATTACCAAACAGAATATGATAATAACTTACTTTTACCCGATGGTGTATTTAAATTTAAAAACAGATATATTATCTACTCTTTAAAAAGAGGTTCCTCAAATAAATTATATGTGGTTTTTTCTGGCGTAGATAGTACACCTGGATTTACTAGGATGTCATACTACGGACTTAGGGATTCCCTAGATGGCAATGTTCTACACATTAAAGATAGCTTTGGCGCACATGGATGTTATTTGTTAAACGTATCTGGGTGCAATCAAGTTAGAAATGCAGTACTAGCTCTTCTAAAAGAATCAATCAACCAGTTAAATATACCTAGAGAGAGTTTGTACTTAGTGGGGACATCAAAAGGTGGAACTATTGCGTTAGCTTACGGAATGATGTTGGGCTTTGGAAATGTTATAGTGGGGGAACCACAAGTAAGAATTGGAGACTTCTTGTTTAGTAAAGGATGGAAGAATGCAGAATATTTTAAGAGTATAGCTTATGTAATGACTGGTCGAATCAATGAAGAAGGTAAAGAATTATTAAATAGCAAGTTTAAAGAAATAATTGCTCAATGTGGTAGTAGATTTCGTGGGACCATTGAGATTATTACTGGAATAAAAACTTTATACTTAGAGAATCATGTAGATTACTTTATTCAATATGCAAAAGAGTTTGGGGTTGATGAGTCTAGAATTAATGTAGAAGTGATTGATATTGAAAAACATGATGATATTGTTGAGCCTTTTTTAAGAAGGGTTAATGAAACTTAAATTATAAGTGAATAGCAAACTAAGTTAATAAATTGAAATATTAGCTAGCAACTGACTATTTATAATGTTTACTTGCTGTAGCTTTTCATTAGTGCTTCTATGATTTTGAATAAGAAAATAAACACTGTTTGATACTTTGTTGATTACAACGTTCTTAATATTGATTTGGCTTAAGTTTATAGAAAGAATGAAGGGGGGTGTCTAAAGTAATAAGGCATTATAGAATACCATTATTAATATTGGTTGATACAATATTGATTAACCTTGCCATAATTATTCCATACTTAATACGTTTTGAAGGTAATATTCCAGCACTGTTTCTTGAAGGTATGTATGTTTTAATGCTTATTGCTACCCCTGTATTAATACTTATTTTTTACTATACAAAGCTATATCACCGGGTTTGGTCCTATGCTAGTACCGATGAATTAATAGCGATTATACATTCGATCAGTGCTGGTTCCTTAGTTATTATATTTTTAACATATATGGTAGAAACCCATATACCAAGAAGTATTATTCTTATGTTTTGGGCCTTCTGTATTATTTTTATCAGCGGATCAAGATTTGCTTGGCAACAGTATATAAGATCAAGAAATAAGGGTAGACCAGATGCACCGACTACTAATAAAAAGATCTTAATTTATGGTGCTGGGGATGCCGGGGCGCTAGTAGCTAGAGAATATAAAAACCACTATAACGGCAACCAACCAGTGGTTGGCTTTGTTGATGATGATTATAGTAAACATAACCTTTCTATACACGGTCTATTGGTGCTGGGCGGTCGAGGGGATATTTCAAATATTGTAAGTAAATATGGTGTTAATGAAGTGATTATTGCCATGCCATCGGTAGCAGGAGCAGAAATTAAAGAAATAGTAGAGATTTGTAAAAAACATGTACCAAGCGTTAAAATTTTACCTGGTGTTTATCAACTACTTGATGGTAAAGTTACTCTAAGCAAAATAAGACCGATAGATATTGAAGATTTACTAGGCCGAGAACCGGTGCAAGTTAATCTCCAAGAAATCTCATTGTATCTTCATAAAAAAGTGGTAATGGTTACCGGGGCTGGTGGTTCAATAGGTTCAGAACTTTGTCGCCAAGTTTGTGAATTAGAACCCCAAAAGCTTATACTATTAGGTCACGGCGAAAACAGCATCTATGAAATTTGGTTGGAATTAAGAGAAAGTTATCCCAATATTAACCTAGCAGTGGAAATAGCAGATATTAGGGATAGAGATAAGCTGCAGCTGGTATTTAGTAAGCATAAACCAAATGTTGTATTCCATGCAGCGGCCCATAAGCATGTGCCGCTAATGGAAATGCACCCGGATGAAGCAATAAAAACCAATGTCTTTGGTACTAAAAATGTAGCAGAGTTGGCAGATCAATCAAATTGTGATGCCTTTGTATTTATATCCACAGACAAAGCTGTTAACCCATCCAGCGTAATGGGTGCCACCAAACGCATGGCTGAACTGATAGTACAAAATATGTTTAAAGGTTCAAAAACAAAATTTGTGGCAGTAAGGTTTGGTAATGTTCTTGGTAGTAGAGGTAGTGTGGTACCAATATTTAAAGAGCAAATTGCAAAGGGCGGTCCGGTTACAGTAACTCACCCAGAAATGAAAAGATACTTTATGACCATACCAGAAGCAGTTCAGCTAGTTATTCAAGCTGGCGCCATGGCTCAAGGGGGCGAAATATTTGTCCTGGATATGGGTGAGCCAGTTAAAATAGTTGATTTAGCTACTAACCTAATAAAGTTGTCTGGATTTGATCCCGGTAAAGATATAGAAATTAAATATACTGGTGTTAGACCAGGAGAAAAATTGTTTGAGGAGCTGCTAACAGCAGAGGAAGGTTCCGCCAGCACCCAGCATAAACGGATATTTGTGGCTAAGCCGGTGGAAATAGAACATACAGCATTAACAGAAGAAATAATGAAGTTAGCAGAAAAAGATGTACTGGATAACGGCAGGGTATTTGAAAGCTTAGCACGGATTATGCCTAATTTTATCAGTTATCAGAAGGCTAATTAGTTTGTTATAGTATTGCCTAACTTTATTGGAGGTATTAGGATGACCTACTTAAAAATTAAAAGGTTAATAGATATTATTTTTTCGTTATTAGGTGTAATTTTATTATCTCCAGTATTTCTAGTTTTAGTTATAGCGATTAAGATAGATTCTAAAGGTCCAATTTTGTTTAAGCAAAAAAGAGTGGGGATTCATAAGAACCATTTCAATATATTGAAATTCCGTACTATGTTAGTTGACACTCCCAAGGATACACCAACACATCTTTTGGAGAATCCCGATCAATGGATAACGAAGGTTGGTAAGTTTTTAAGAAAGACAAGTTTAGATGAGTTACCCCAGATTATTAATATCCTTAAAGGTGAAATGAGCATTATAGGACCAAGACCCGCTTTATGGAATCAGTATGATTTAATTGAAGAAAGAGATAAATATGGTGCCAATGACATAAGACCAGGACTTACCGGTTGGGCACAGATTAATGGTAGAGATGAATTGCCCATTGAGGTTAAGGCAAAACTTGATGGGGACTATGTACAAAGGATTGGCCTCTTAATGGATATGAAATGTTTTTTCGGAACAATTGTTAGTGTTGTTAAGGGTGATGGAATTGTTGAAGGAGCAACTGGAACACTAAAAAGTGAGACTGAGAAATCAGTAAATAAGTCGTTATAAAATTGAGGTAGACCATGAAGATAGTTGTTATATGTCATTATTTTTATCCAGAAATTGGGGCACCTTCAGCAAGAATATATGAAATGGCTAAACACTGGGTGGAGCTAGGTAATGACGTTCATGTTGTGACCTGTTTTCCAAATCATCCAACAGGAGTTATACCAGATGAATATAAGGGAATTAAATATTTGCATGAAATGTTGGATGGTATTCATGTGCATAGAAACTACATATATGCAACCCCAAATAAAGGATTTGTTAAGAAAACATTGGGACATATATCTTTTATGCTTTCATCAGTGTTATTTTCTATGAATAAAATAAAAAAACCAGATGTTATCATCACAAGTTCTCCTACCTTCTTTTCAATTTTTTCAGGTTACTGGTATAGCTTGAGAAAAAAAGTTCCCTTTGTGCTAGAGATTAGAGATTTATGGCCTGCGGCTATGATTGAATTGGGTGTTATGAAAAAAGGGCTTATTACCAATATATTAGAGAAAATGGAGTTGTTTTTCTATAAAAAAAGCAATCGTTTAATTATGGTAACCGAGTCATTTAAAGATAATGTTGTTATTAGAGGAATTGATGCTGAGAAATTCCACGTAATAACCAATGGTGTAAATCGAGAGTTGTTTTATCCAAGGGTGAAGAACAAATATTTGGTAGATAAATACGATTTAAAAAATAAATTTGTTATCTCTTATGTAGGAGCACATGGGATCTCACAGAATTTAAGTGTTATTTTAAAGGTGGCAAAAGAATTATTAAAAGAAAAAGATATTCAGTTTTTATTTATTGGCGAAGGGGCAGAGAAAGATAAGTTAAAGGAATTTGTTAGAGAACAAAGTATTACTAATGTCAAATTTATTGATTCGCAGCCGAAAGAAATGATACCTGAATTTTATAGTATCTCAGATATATGTTTAGTGCCGTTAAAAAATATTGAGCTGTTTAAAACATTTATTCCATCTAAAATGTTTGAGATAATGGCCTGTGGTGTTCCTATTGTTGCAAGTTTAGAGGGGGAAGCAGCAGATATTTTAAATAGCTCTAAAGCGGCTTTAGTTGTTGCACCTGATAATCCGGTAGAAATTAAGGCTGCAATACTTAAATTAAAAAATGACAAGGTTTTATATAGTGAGTTCAAGGAAAACGGACCGGCTTTTGTGGAGCAGAACTATTCGAGAAATAAGTTGGCTGAAAAGTACCTAGAGATTATAAGCAACATATAGAGGTTGATTAGCATGATTTTACTAACGGGAGCAACGGGTTTTTTAGGGGAGTTTGTTTTAAAGGAACTAGTGGCCCGAGGTCATGAAGTTACTTGTTTTGTAAGAAAAACAAGCAATCTTAACAATATAGAAAAATTAAATGTTAAATATGTTTATGGAGATTTGAATAATTATAAGTCTATTTGCGAGGCATTAAAGGCAAAGGATGCATTTATTAACATAGTAACTTTAGGTTCAGGTAATGGGCCTAAAATTGTAAATGCATGTATGGATATGAATGTTAAGCGTGCCATTTTTGTCAGTACTACCGGGATATTTACAAAGTTAAATCCTAAAAGCAAGGCAATCCGTTTAGAGGCCGAGAAATTAATTAAAGAAAGTAGCTTAGATTATACAATTATTAGACCTACTATGATATATGGAACACCTAGAGATCGAAATATGTGGCGGTTAGTAAAATATTTGGATAGGCTAAGTATACTTCCGATATTAGGAAACGGCACCTATTTACAGCAGCCTGTGTATGTTGAAGACTTAGCTGGTGCTATTGTGAAAGCATATGAAAAATCAATAAGCATTAAAAAAGCTTATAATATATCTGGTGCAGAACCACTAACATATAATGAAGTTGTTGATACTACTGCAAAGGTTTTACGTAAAGAAGTGATAAAAATTCATATACCGATGAATTTGAGCTACAATTTGTTAAAAATTTACGAAAAGATTACTAGTAAGCCAATTTTGAAAGCTGAACAGGTGTTAAGACTTAATGAAAATAAAAACTTTTCTCATCAGGAAGCAAAGGCAGATTTGGGATATGAACCACTGAGCTTTGAAGAGGGAATAAAACGTGAGGTGGAATATTTAAGTTGAAGAAAAAAGTGATGGTGGTATTTGGCACAAGACCAGAAGCCATTAAGATGTGTCCGTTAGTGAAAGAACTAAAGACTAGAGAATCATTAAACACAATAGTATGTGTTACAGGACAACATAGAGAAATGTTGGATCAGGTGCTGGAAGCTTTTAATGTTGTTCCAGATTATGATCTATCCATTATGAAAGCAAAGCAGACATTGTTTGATGTTACTATAAGCATTTTAGAGAAAATGAAGACTGTGTTAGAAGAAGTAAGGCCAGATGTGGTTTTAGTCCATGGAGACACCTCTACAACTTTTGTAACTGCATTGGCCTGTTTTTATATGCAGATTCCTGTTGGACATGTTGAGGCAGGGCTTAGAACATATAGTATATATTCGCCATACCCAGAGGAATTTAATCGGCAAGCTGTTGGTATAGTAGCAAAATACAACTTTGCCCCTACGGCGATGTCGAAGGACAATTTGGTGCGGGAAGGAAAAGATCCGGCCACAATTTATGTTACTGGTAATACTGCTATTGATGCCCTTAAAACAACAGTTAGGGAAGATTATGCCCATCAGCAATTAGAATGGGCAGCAGACAGTAGACTAATTATGATAACTGCCCATAGAAGGGAAAATCTTGGCGAACCAATGAAAAATATGTTTAGGGCTATTAAGAGAATTATTGATGAACATCCTGATATAAAAGCTATATATCCAATACATATGAACCCAGTGGTGCGAGAAGCAGCAAATGAGATTTTGGGTAAGTGTGAAAGAATAAGAATTATAGAGCCGTTAGATGTGTTGGATTTTCATAATTTCCTTGCCAGATCTTATTTAATACTGACAGATAGTGGCGGCATTCAAGAGGAAGCTCCAAGTTTAGGCAAACCGGTTCTAGTTATGAGAGATACCACAGAGAGACCTGAAGGAATTGCTGCAGGAACACTGAAGCTAGTTGGAACAGATGAAGAGGTTATCTATAAGACCTTTAAATTATTACTTGAAGATAACAACGAGTATGAAAAGATGAGCCACGCCAGTAATCCATATGGTGATGGTTTTGCCAGCAAGAGGATAGCTGATATTTTGGCAGAGGACTGAGGGGGTACTTTTTTATGTAACGCATCCAAGCTCTATTCACTTGATGCAATAACTAGATGGGGCTTTTCTCATCCTGCCTCCTCCAACCGGTCTTTTGGCGATGCTGGCCTGTTTCGCTATAACTTGTTCACAAATTCCAGACTGATGCCGTCGGTTACTGCGTTCTCAATTTTATAGGCCAGTGTACAGGGTGCGGGATTACTTATAGAAAATGCACTTTCCCAGCTAGCTATCATAGGTTGGTACATCATCTTAACACTACTGCTCGTAGAGGTATATAGTAACGCCAAATGTCGGGTAATAGTGTTCCTAACACCGACATTTGACGTTAAATTACTAACTAGTTAGACTTAACCCTCTTTTATATTTAGATTCATTAGTAGGCTCTAGTTCTGGCACATTTAGTTCTAAGTAATCGGATAATAACTTTAGGTTAACCCGGTGGTGATAGTCAGATTTTAGTTCCATTTCTATTTGATATTCTTGGTGACTGGTATCATTAAAACCTTTATATTCCACATCATCAAATACCATTTCAAATTTAACATTATTTTTGAATACTGATATTTGTTTTCTGTTATTTTTAATGGTTAAGGTATTTTGGAGACGTGTCCAGATGCTTGATTCCTTCAGTTCTGGGAGGTACTTAACAATATAGTCTTTATAATTGTTAATGTCGTTTTCTTTTATGGTTAACTCATATTCAAATCGTTGGCTTTGGCTTTCTTCTTCGTATTCTTCATGGTTATTTTTCCTAGTAGGGGTTTTTATTGTTAAAATGTAGTTTGTGCCTTTATTCCTAATTCTTAATGTTCTGTTTGAACCATATAAGATTTTATCATCGGTATCATAGTAGTAATCTTCTTGTTTAGCAACTGTATCTGGTTCTGAAATTTCATATTCTTCCCAGTTCTTTAAAACAGTTAGTACCTTATCAAAAATATTACTTGCCGGTACAATATATTTTTTTTCAATCTCTATATGATTTCGGTTATTATATAGTTTTACTAAATTATTGATATCATCTGTAGCTGCAGACTGTTTGTCATCAATTTCTTTAAGACATTTAAGAAGTTCTGTGTTTATAAATACCATGTTCTTGTCACCTTTCATGTCTTCAGTAACGATTTGGGCAATTTTAAATAGGTCACTGATTGTACCGTTATTTCTAAGCACCCAAATATTATCTTTTAGGTCTTTGTAGATTACATGCCCTACTTTATTCTCTAACCAAAAGTATTCATCGTTAAGATCGGTTACTTGATAGTTATAATTTTGTAATATTTGTATAAGTTCCTTTTTAAACTCTTCTATATCAGTATCTGTATTGTCGAGTAACTCTAGTTGAGCATACTTCTTTCTATCTATAAAAACTGTGCATAAAGCTGATAATATTGCATCATTATGTTTTTTCCATTTAGAAAATAGGGCAATTAAGACAGCGTCGTCTAAATCAACATATTCTTTCACAGTGATTTCTTTACCTTCGAATATAGAGACGATAGCTTCGGGAAGATATGCTTCCCCTAATAGTTTCTGATTGTATAATTCATAAGCTCTGCGTAATATTTTTTTAACGACTAGCTCCATTTGGCATTTAAAATTGTGGTAGTAAACTTGCCCGTGCATTTGGTACCTTGCTAATAAATAATCTTCTATTATTGGCAGGTATTTTTCTAATACACAGACATAGAAGTTATCTTTGTGTACGGTAATGGTTAAAGATTTAATTAACCGAGATATATCAAACTGGCCTAAAGAAACCCCTGTAAAAAATGAGTCTCTGAGCAGATAGTCCATTCTGTCGGCGTCTAATTGGCTACTGATAAGTGAAGAAAGTATAAAAAATAAATCAATTTTTTTAGAGGTTCTTACATCAAATTTATTGTCTTTTACCTCTCGCTCTTTCTTAATTAATCCTGCCAAATCATTTGGAAAATCTGAATCAAAGTTTTTTACTAGCACTTTATAAATATTACTTGCTGGTGATGTAATTATATCTGTGGTCCAATCTTCATGCATTTTTTTATAATTGCTATTTGGTAATGCATTTTCAAACGCGTGAGAAAACGGGCCATGACCTATATCATGTAATAAAGCGACCCCTAACGCTAGTTGAACGTCTCTTTGATCAATTTCGATATTCATGTCTGCAAGGATAGGTGTAAAGTGGTCTATCATCATTTTCATCACATGGAAGGTACCTATAGAATGAGCAAATCTTGTGTGGTCTGCTGATGGAAAAAGCATGTAGGCAGTACTTAATTGACGAATTCTTCTGAGCCTTTGGAATTCCGGTGTATCTATTATTTGCAAAAAATTTTCTGGGATAGAAATATCGCCGTGTACAGCATCCCTTATTATTTTCCCCTTAATATGACTGTAATTTTTTATCATAAGTCAACACCCCAAAATTAGAAACTAACTAAGGTTCTTCTCCATTCAAAGGGATAATCCTTTTAAAGGAAAAATTTAATTTGAGTAGAAATTATTGTAAAAGAACTAATAGTAAGAAATTTTAATATTTAGGTGGTGGCTAATATCCCTGGGCTATTTTTAAGAAAAGACAAAGAGGATTGGGAAGTTAAAAACCTTTTCTATTTAGCTACAAAATCAAATGATTTTAAATATAAGGCTAATAGATGGTTAGAAGAAGCTGAAGATTTATATAGGACAAGTTTTCAAAGGGATGTTGGAAGGATACTATATTCAAATGCTTTTAGGCGGCTCCGAACAAAAACACAGGTATTTTGTGATCCTAATACCCAACATAATAGGACTAGATTAACACACACAGTGGAAGTGGCACACCTTTCTAGACAAGTTGCCAGAACGTTACGGCTAAATGAAGATTTAACAGAAGCAATTGCTTTGGGTCATGATTTAGGACATACACCATTTGGGCATGCCGGTGAAAGGGCATTGAATGATTGCCTAAGTGATAAAGGTGGTTTTTCACATAATGCACAGAGTGTTTGGGTAGTTGAAAAATTTAATCATAATAGGCAAATTAATGGAAGGTGTATTCCCGGTTTGAATTTAACATATGGAGTTAAAGAGGGAATATTAAAACATACTAAACTAACAACTAATCTTAATGAATATGAAAAATTTCATCCAGAAGATTTACCTACTTTAGAAGGTCAAGTAGTAAATATTTGCGACACATTAGCATATTTATATCATGATATTGATGATGGCATAAGAAATAGTTTTATAAATAAAGATGAAGTAAAGTATATATGGTCACAAAACACAGACTTGGATTATAATAGATGGTACCATCATTTAATTAATGATTTAGTTAATAATAGCTTTGAAAGAGATGTAATAAAGTTTAGTGATGGAATTGAGAAAACTATAAAGGCATTAAAGGAACTACTTAAAGAGAAGGTTATAATGTCAGGAAAAATAATGTCAGCGGATAATAAGGCTTATGAGCTAGTATGTAGTATGTATGAAATATTAATTAATAACCATGAGTTAATACCAGATAATAAAGATAATAAATACAAAATGGATAATTTTGGGGCAGCAAATTACTCTATCATCTGACAAGATTAGATAACCTAGATTCAATACTGGAAAACGGTTTACTATCAAGAAAATTTATTAAAGAAAATAACATGAATTTTTCTGATGTCGCTGATCAAGAAATCATATCAAAGCGTACGATGCTTGGTTTGGATGACTATATTCCTTTTCATTTTCATCCGTATTCATCTTTTGATGTAGCAGTTAAAAGTGCACATACAGATAAGGAATTTATCTATATATGTATTACCCGAGAATTAGCAAAAAATAATAATTTTAAAGTACTGCCTATACACCCACTTTCTAAAGAACAATGTAAATTATTGGAGTATGATGAAGGATTCAATGCTATAGACTGGGATACGATGCATACTCATAGGGGGTAATACCAGCTAAATATTTTCAGTGTATTTATGTAAAAAATAGAGATACTAGATTACTTATTAAGGAAAAACTAGAACAAAAAGGGATAAAAACTCAACCACCCTATGTGAATGTTCAAAAATGGTTTTAGAATAGTGGGGTGTTAGAAAGGGGTGAGACTGTGATTAGTTATACAACTGGAGATCTATTAAAATCCCC
The DNA here is from genome assembly GCA_036763105.1 of Peptococcaceae bacterium 1198_IL3148. NCBI lineage: Bacteria > Bacillati > Bacillota > Clostridia > Eubacteriales > Peptococcaceae > Peptococcaceae bacterium 1198_IL3148. The sequence goes on from JBAIYS010000016.1 coordinate 55,828, forward strand.
AGCAGAGGCTTTGGTAAATACTGTAAATTGCGAGGGGTATATGGGGAAAGGTATAGCTTATCAGTTTAAATTACAGTTTCCCGAAAATAATAAGGATTATGTAAAGGCATGCAAAAAAGGGGATCTTAGAGTCGGAAAATTGCATTATTTTAGAGAAAAAGGGAAAATAGTAATTAACTTTCCCACTAAAGATAAGTGGAGAGCAAATTCTAAGATTGAATATATAAAAGATGGACTTGATGAATTAGTCTTGTTAATCGACAGGCTAAATATAAAGACTATTGCTATACCTCCGCTTGGCAGTGGTAATGGAGGTCTTATTTGGGGTGAAGTTAGAGACATAATTGAGCAAAAGCTTTCAGTATTGAGTAATGATGTGCAAATTATCATTTATGAACCATCTAAGAGTTATGTATCACAACCCATTGCAGAGCCAAAACTTAGTTTGTCTGCGCTTGTTCTTATGGAAATGAAAAAACGGCTAAATCATTTTAATACACTGCGGTTGCAAAAAACAGCTTATTTTTTAAACATATTTTCTTCTCAAAACTATTTTAATTTTAAGAGATATAAGTATGGCCCATATGATAATTCTATAGCAATAATAAGTAAAAACATAAAAGAATTTCAGAAATATCACAACGTAAAAGACACGAAAGAGGCATATGGAATTCTATATAATAAGATTGTTAGCGGTCATGTAGAAGCTAAGTTAACTCAACTACTGCCGAGTATTGAAAAAGCTGCTAATTATGTAAATTCTATTAATTCAAATCATGAGCTAGAGTGTTTAGCTACCATAATGTTTTTAATTGATGAACAAAAAGGGTTATCGCAAGGTGAAATATTAGAACAATTTAAACTATGGTCTGAGGATAAAGCAAAAAGATATACAGATAATGAGATTTTGGAAGGGATTGATAGGTTATACAACTCAAATATTATAGAAAAAGACTTATTGGGTTGTTACAAAATAAATATGGGTTAGATGGATGACTCAGGGGGGGCGGTTCTTGGTTCTTGCGGTTCAAAATACAACTTAGAGTGATAAAGTTTGGGCAGTTGTATCGTAATTGTCAAAAAATCTGCACATAGCAACTGCCTTTAAGAACTGAGATAATAACCTCAAGAATATATGAGGGAGGAATTCTCATGACCCTTGAAGAGCAGTCCATGATCAGGCGCCAGCAAGTAAA